>CATPCK010000301.1 GCA_955652655.1 uncultured Ktedonobacteraceae bacterium
AACGTTCTTCGATTGGCATTCACGCACTCCTTGATCAAAGATTTATGTTTGAGATAGATGAATTCTGATAAGTTGCCGGAATAAATACACGGCATTTCACTGCTGATATTATAACGCATCGCGGCTGGTTTATGTGAGAAATCATATTTCCCCTGGTGTTCTTCAGGTAGTGAGAGCGGGGCGCCGATGTGTGTGCTAGCGGGAGGCGCTGAAGGGGTAGGAGGATGGAAGCTTGTATGTGCCTGGCCAAGTGGCAACTGCTGGTGATAAGCTTCTTATCCAAAATATCATTGTAGGCTGGAACGTGTGTATCTTCTGGACGCAGCATCTCACTCAATTACCTGGCTGTGGTAACCACTGCCGCATTCCAGCCTCTAGCCCGATTACTTGACTGCTAAGATCTGACTTGCTATTTGAGTTCAGTGTCTCGAAGTAGAGCTGCTCACGCCCGTTGGCATCTATTATGAACGTTGCTGGATCATGTAGCGCGTCCCCGCTCGAGCTAACCTGGTCATACACCTGGTACAAGTGGTATATGGACTGCAGTTGTTTTGCTGTACCTGTGAGGAATAACCACTGATGCAACATCCCGTGCTTGATAGACCAGGCTTGCACCTCAGGTATGCTGGTTGCGGTGGGATTAGCATTGATAGCGACCAACGCTACCTGCCTGGCAGCAGAGGATCTCAGCTGAGCCTTGGCATCGTACAGAATCTCAGCAGTCAGTGGACACAGAGTAGTACACCGCGCATCGATGAAGGCCAGAACTACCTCACGACCGCGTAGGGACGAAAGGGTGACTGAGTGACCGAACTGGTCGATGAGGTTGAAGTCAGGTGCGGGCCGGCCTGACATTGGAAAACCGCCAATTGCAGTGTTAGCCGGTTGTACAATTGTCTGGCTGCGACGCATTGTGAGTACCGTGATTCCCCAGACCGCTCCGGTAATTATCACGAGTGCTGAAGTGACAACAAAGGCAACTAGAGCGAGTTTGTGCAAACCATCTGGATGCCGCATGGTCATTTCCTTTCACCAGATACGTGTTTGAATGCGTTCACGCCCCCAGTGTTTCCAGTCCAGCGTTTACCTCTCCACGTTGTGCGATTTTATGGTGACTTCTGTATCCTCCGACTGCAAAGCCAGCCACTGTTGTACAAGGATGCTAAAAGCGGTCCCGAACGGGACGTCACCAAATGTCCACATGATGCCTGCTCCAAGTTGCTGATCTTGCAATGCAGAGAACCCACCTGTCACAGTGGCCAGGTGGGTGTAAGGAGCATAGAGGGCTGCCGGAGCAAATCCGAGCAGCACCGCCAGAACGACGTTTTGGGCTATAGCGGCTCCCACGCACACCATTTGCCCAATGTAGCCCAGGCGTGGGCGGAGCGGTGGCGATGGTATCACCTGCGTCCAGAAAAGGGCGCTAACAGCAAGAAAGGTCAAATGCTCACACCAATCGTGGATGGCGTCATTTGTCAGAGCAAGATCATAGAGGGCGGGCCAATGCCACACATAGGTACCGATGATCAGGAGCCCACACGAGATAGCGGGTTGTCGCAGCCAATGCCCCACTCGGTAGAGAACACGCTTCGCTTTCAGCTTTGCCGATACCTTGAAGAGTCTTCGAGCCCAGCCCGGTAATCCCTGCCACAACGGTTGCAGCGGGGCTGCAGCCACAAGCAGCGGGGCCATAACGACCAGCAAGAGCAGGTGTTGAATCATGTGAATCCAGAAGAACCGGCTAGAGAGTATGTCAATGGGAGCAGAGTCTCCGAGAAGGATAATAAAGATAGCGCCCAGGAAGTAGGCACCGCGCCAGAACCAGCTGTCCCACTGATATCCACCGGAACCGGTCAATTCAGGGGAAGTCGTGGCCCTGGCAGTCTTCCTCTGCTCCGCTTTGACGAGTACCTGCCATCCACGGAAGTACAGGATTTCGGCAACAAGACATCCAAGCAGCACAGTGGGTGGGATTGGCCACCCATTTGCATCAGCCCAGATGTTCATTGCAGCGCCTCCACATTCCAGCAGCTTGCCTCATATAAGAAGCATGCTGAACACCCACATAACTAAGCTAGCGATTATTGTATAGTACCACCAGTAGCCAACAACCTCCGGGATGTAACCATGCCCAGCCAGTCGGCCGCGCATGATCCGCCCCAAAAGCAGTAAGCCGATGAACGCGGCTAGCGCGAGGTGGAATGCTGAATACCATGAAAGCAGTAAGGTCACACTCTCATAGGCATGGAAGGGACTGGTATATCCCAAGGTCACGCCGAGCCAGATTTGGAACGCCAGCGCCACGACCATGAGCAGCAATGAGAGAATGAAGATCATCGGTTGGCCGCCTCTTCGCTCCCACCAGTAGTAGGCGAGTCCGCTCAGTATCAGAACAACGGCTGCCAGCACCCCAGGCAAAAGGGCGGGAGGATGGTCGCTAGCAAGTCTATACTTGTTCAACACATTGAGCGAGTTCAGGTAACCACCCGCGGCCAGGAGAGCGAGTATAGACAGGAAATCGGAGATCATGAACATTATCACGCCTGCTCGCGCTCTCCCAACCCGAATATGCAACGGAAGTTCGTGCATTTCCTCTAAGGGTGTACTCATAAGTATGTCTCCTAATAGCGCTATCAACTCTCTGACTGTGGCAGTACAGGTGATACCATGGCACCCTCCTCATCCTCCGCAGCTGGTTCAGGCGTTCCGTAATTGTAGGGTGTTGATGTCACCACGGGCAGGTGTTCAAAATTCTCCAGAGGTACCGGCGTCGGCACAGTCCACTCCAGTGTCTTAGCACCCCACTCGTCGGCAGTGGCAGGCTCACCGCGCACCAGCGTGATAATCACGTTGTATACGGTAACAAAAACCGATGCCGCGATCAGGATAGCAAACAAGCTGGCGATTAAATTGGCAGTGGCAAACGGGGGGGCAATATTAGCCGACCAGCGCGGTTCACCCTGTAGGCCCGCATAGAACAGAGATAAGAATGTACCAAGAAAACCGATCTCGAACAGCCAGAAATGGATCCTGCCCAGCAGTGGATCAAGTTGACGTCCCAGCATTTTTGGAAACCAGTAGTAAAAGCCGGCGAAAAACCCGAAGACCATGCTTCCAACAAGGGTGAAATGGAAGTGGGCTGTGACAAACATGCCGCCATGTAAGATTTCATCGGTGGGAAGATCTGCCAGGTAGATGCCAGTGATTCCTCCGATGACGAAGTTCACCAACATTCCAGCCACGAACAGGATTGGGACCGTGACCCACATCTTCCCACGCCAAAACGTGCCGATCATAGCCAGGAAGAAGAAACCGGTGGGAATAGAGATTAACTCTGTATCGAGCATGAACGGGCCGTCCAGCGCGGTTGCTGACCCACTCGTATAGAGATGGTGTCCCCACACGAGTATGCTTAGTAAACAGATCGTGATCAGGCTGCCAAGCATCATGCGACGACCAAAAATCGCCTTACGGGAAAAAACAGCGCTTACCTCAGCAGCTACTGCCATTGACGGCAGTGCAATCACGTACACCTCGGGATGTCCCATAAACCAGAACAGGTGCTCGTATAGCCAGTTACTACCACCAAAAGCGGCAATAAAGAAGGATGTTTGGAAGACACGGTCCATCAAGACCATCACCTGAGATATCAGGAAGGAAGGGAACGCTGTTAAACCAAGGAACACCGAGAGTATCACGCCCCAGACAAATATCGGGAGACGTCCCCATGTCATTCCCTTCGTTCGCAGCACAAACACAGTCGTGACGATATTCAGTGCCGCTATAGTCGTTGAGATAGCAAAGATGATGATGGTGAAGCAGTACGCATCCATGCCTGGTGTTAACCCCTGGACAGAAAGAGGTGCGTAACCAGTCCATCCTGTCTGGAATCCGCCAAGAAACAATGTGGAAAAGAATATGGGAACGGCGGAGAAAAGCAGCCAGTAACTTAGCGCGTTGAGCCGAGGAAAGGCCATATCACGCGCTCCAATCATGATGGGTAAAATGAAGTTGCCGAAAGGGCCGCTGACCATGATGATGGAGGATACAATCATGATGATGCCGTGCATTCCCACAATGGTGTTGTACGTGGAAGGTGTGAAGAAGAGCGCCCCGGGTCTTGATTGTTCCAGCCGGATCATGAAGGCTCCCATTGAGCCTACGAAAAAGAGTACAAGCACTGTTGCCAGGTATTGCATCCCGACAACTTTGTGGTCGGTGGTAAAGCGGAAGTAGCGCCAGAGTCCCTGATCCTTTCCTGCCAACTGCAGTTCTTCAGCAGGTGTTGGATCCCGGCGAGCAAAACCCCACTTAAAGACACCGTTGAAGGCTCCCATGCCCACAAAGAAGAAGAGTGTCCAGCCTGTGTAGAGAGCCACTATTGATGCGTCGGGGTTAACGGTTGGACTTACAAAATGGGCCACGATTACATAAGCCACGATAGCGCCTATAACACCGAGTACAATTCCAGAAACCACACTCGGGAAAAGATTCTGTAAGAAACTCGTGTGTTTGACTTCGGTCATGGGTGTCCTCCTTGGCTTATTATCCAGGAATTAAATGTCGAAGCACTAACCACCTGCACTGATGACCACATATAGGAATGGTAGAGCCCGCACAATTCCACGCAGCGCACGCTGTAACTCCCGATCCGCGATGGTGTCACGAGTGGCGTGGTGGTCACTTCCCCCGGGTTAGCGTCAACGCGAATCCCAAGCGCCTGGATGGAAAATCCATGCAGCACATCTTCCGAAGTGACGTTGAACTCCACCGGACGATTCACCGGCAGTTCAAGCACCTGGCCCTGGCTGGACACTCCGTATTGTGGATAGCTAAAAGTCCACAGCCATTGCTGCGCGGTTACCTGGACAACAAGCGGGTTAGTAGCTGAGGCAACGGTGTCCTGGTAGAAACCAAACAGGCCCCAGATGAGCAGGAATAGACAAAGAGCTCCAGTGATTCCCATCCAGCCGATTTGGAGCCCTGGCCTGGGCTTCAGGACAAGAGCATCTTCCCCAGGCCTCCCATTGACTCTGAAGGCAATCAAGCTATAGACGAGAAAGACAAAGACGAATAGGGCCACCGGCACGGACAGGATGGTAAGCATTTCCATCGTGGAGTTATCGGTGGCGTCAAGACCGCTTGCAGCTACCGGCAGAACAAATGGGGACGTGACAATCACCGCCACCATGCCGATAACAGAGAGTACCACCCAGATAATGATTGCACGACGCAGGTGATTCGGTTCCTTGCGTACTGGTGCAGCACTGCCGGTATTTTCATTAATGTTGTCGTCAGCCATGTTGCCCTCCCTAATAACCTGCTACCGTCAGTGTTCCAGCCATGTACCCGGTAGTAGACATCGGCCCGCTAAAGCCATAGGGGACTCCGCGATTGCTTCCACAAGGGACATAGCAGTGCCAGATGTAGGTGCCCGGCGGGCCAGTGCGGAACTGGAAAGAGATGACGTTGGGCTTCGGGTACTGGTTGCCGTTAATTGTCACAGCACTAGGAGAGTTATCTGGAACCCCAAGAAGAGGGACACTGACGAATAGCGGGTAGGAAGAGTCGGGTGGTGACTGGAGGGTAAATGTGTGGCCTGGAGCGTCCGCACTAATCTGGCTCATGGACTTACCGTTGACCAACATCGTACCTCCAATTGTTCCACGCGCTTGTCGGAAGTAATCGTTGATCAGGGTAGTTGCAGTGTCGTATTGCTTGATGACGACCGTGATGACGCTGTTAGGTGGAACTGCAAGGTTTGTGCCTTGAAGGTTTGTGGATGAGCAATAGGTTACCCATTGGCTTTGCTGCGCATCCGCATTGGGGTGACATACCAAACTGTCGGGAAATGTAGCGAGTTCAAGTGTTGCACTGTTAGGACCCGTTTTGGTTGCATACGTCACGTTGGGGGGTTCGTAACCAATTCCCCAGATTGATCGAAGACTCAGAGCGACTCCGGCTACGATGCCGAAACCTAGAACGATCGACACTACGATACCAATAATAAAGCCCGATGAATGTCGTTTCAATGCAGTCCTCCTTGTCAGTGGGTTTTGACACAAAAGCCGACAGGTGTGCTGTTCCACCTCTGCTGGCTAATGACCGTGGCTACATACATTGCACCAATTGGACGTCTTGCTGTTTAACGAACATAACACAGACATCCACTGTTATCAGAAACTCCTCGACCTCATGAAAGCTTCACCTCAATCTGTAGCTGGGAAATATCAGGAATGCCAGAAGAGTTCCTGCTTTATCTTATTTCAAGAGCATGGCGCTTATACAAGCGCATAACATAAGTATATCATACAAATGAAACCTTTGAAAATATACAATTTGTCCAAAGACAGGACCTGTGAATGGTCCAGAATATGCAATAAGGGAAGGATATGGTACAATAATTATGCTGGTTAGCGAAGTGTAGCGCGACCAAAGTAGAGGTCTCCTTCCCGTTGAAGCCCGGCAGTGCGCCCGGAAAGGACTGCGAGCGAACGAAATTATGATGCCAGGAAATGATGTAACGGACGCTACCCGGCAAGAGATAGGACAGAGAGGGCACTGGTACAAGCCTATCCGCTGTTCTATCTGTACGAGTTTTATCTGGGTTCACCCTATTACACTCAAAGAGCCGGTTGGAGTGCCAGAACCGCGCCGCGAATGGGTTCTCTGCAAACCTTGCAACGAATCTCTGCTCGTGGAAATGCGCCGTTCCTCCATACGTTCACCAGCATGTTTGCGAATAGCTATGGGCCTTGTGGCCGCTGAACGTTCACCCAATGCTTATACTATGAGTACACCTATTCGCGAACTGCAGGAATTCCAGCGGGAATTCGCCTGGGGCATACGGCTGCTGGTCCTTTTTGCCCTTTTGCACCTGGTTATATTTGTCATTCTGTTGGCGGTACCAAAATAAAACAGTTTCCTATCTCATGCTCTAGTTTTTTATCTCACTTGCATCATAGGGAAAACATGATTGTGATTTCAATCTTACGCATATATTGCTATCGCTTCTGTTTTCTACTTATGCTATTACTGCTCGTGGGATTGTTCTCCTCGTCAGCTCATGCAGATGGGGGGGCTCCTCAACTCGCCTATGTGGCAGGAGCTGTACAAGGCATCAGCATCATTGATATCGCACGACAGCGTGTGACTGGGACTATTGCCGTAGGTGGGAATCCGCGCACTGTCTTGATGAGTCCGGACGGGCATGCGCTATATGTTACGCAGCCAACGCTGGGACTGGTTGCAGTGATCGTCGCGAAAACAGGAAAGACTCTCTGCACGGCCAGCCTTCCTGGTCAACCGTCACTGCTAGCACTCAGCCTGGATGCAACAGTCCTGTATGCGGCAGGTCAGGGAGACACTAAAGTGCGTGCACTTGATCCCGTGACCTGCGCAGTCCAACGGACTTTCGGGACTCATGAACCCGTCTATGGACTGGCAGTGACGGCATCAACCGCGGCTGATGCCACTCCCTTAACGCCCAATCAGCTCTGGATCACCGGGACCACTTCACTCACGATCTTCGAGGTGAACGGACACCTGCTTGGCTCTGTGCCTATTGCTGGCGGACCGCAATATATCAGCATCCCTGGCGGTTTTACTGCTTATGTTACCACTCGCCAGGGTACCGTCGTTGCTGTTGACCTGAATACACGACGGATTGTCCAGACATTGCTCAGTGAGGGGCAATTTGGCCCAATGGATTATGATGCGAACACTGGCGAGGTCTATGTGCCTGATCGGCAGCACAACCAACTGGATGTCCTAACACCTGTCATGGCGAGTACAACTCTGACACCGCACGAACCAGAGCAGATTATCCATCTGAGCAGTTCCCCGCAATCGGTCGCCATCACCAGCGACGGACAACTAGGCTTCCTGGCACTCTCTAACGGTCAAGTACTTATGCTCGACGTCCCCGGACGAAGCATCGTCACCAGCATCGCGGTCGGTGGATCTCCACACTTCATCATCACTGGCCTCTACCCACCTGTAAATAGTCCTATATTTACTCCACAGCAGACGGCAACTGCGCCACCATCGGCAAATCCCATCAGTCGTCCCTTTCTCATTGTCTTGATGGTACTGGTAGGAGTACTCTTGTTGGGTACGCTCTGGCTCTTTTGGAGTCACTACCAGAAGCGGCTTGCTAATGACGACTCTACTCGCAAGCGTCTCTAATGCTCTGTCAAGCTTCAAGTGAAAGGTGAGATGTGGGAGCCTGGCGAGCCGGGATTATGTGGAAGCGGTTGAACGAGGGCAGACGCTCATAGGCTTCCTCACCTCAAATAATCTCAATGAGTACCTGTACGAGTCACGCCGAGGACGCTATATCCTCGCAGTGCGCATCTCCAGGTACGAGTTGATAGAGCAGGTGCGCAGTCTGCTTGCCCGCCATCATGCGCACCTCATGAAATATGTCGATACCTGGACGGTTGTTGATCTCCTCCCTTAGATATGCCGATACATGGACAGTTGCTGATCTCTTCTCTTTTCCAGGCATGCAGTTCGGCAGGCTCCGCCGCATGGGGGAGGCCGTAGAAAGAGGCCAGTTGATTTCACTGCTTGCTTGCCTACTTGATCCTTCTGAACACCGCTGTCGATGAAGTGGACGACGATGCCCAGTCTCCCACTGTTTGCTTGGACGAGAAGCTCGTCGCGCTGGAAGCTGAACGCATCGGTCAGGTGAGTATCGTTACGATGAGAAGTGCATGTGCCCAACGGTGGTATGGGCCAGCAGTTTTTGGGCGTTGCGCCACATCAGCTTTTCCCGTACCTCTGGCGTAAAGTAGGTGAGTGGTTCAAAATCTTTGAGCCAGCGCTGCGGCGTGATGAAGGGATAATCCGACCCAAAGAGGAAGCGATCTTGTAGGCGGGTGGCCGCTTCACGCAGCAGCGTTTCGGGGATGCGTTTGGGAGACCAACCGGAGAGATCGTTGAAAATATTGGTCTTGTGCTGCATAGCAGCAATCATCTCCTCATGCCAGGGCCACGACGGGTGGGCACCGATGATGGTCAGGCCGGGGAAATCGGCGGCCAGGGAGTCCAGGTAGATGGGACGAGTATAGTCCAGCTTGATGCCCATGCCACCTGGGGTGCCTGCACCAAGGCCGTTGGTACCTGTATGGAAGAGGGCTGGAACACCCAACACTTGAATTTTCTCCATCAAGGGATAAAATTGCGGGTCATTCGGATAGAAAGCCTGGACGCCAGGATGAAATTTCGCGCCCGCCAGGCCCAGGTCTTTGATGGCGCGCTCCATTTCTTTGATGGCTACCTTCCCTTTGTGCGGGTCAACGCTGGCGAAGCCGATAAATTGCTGTGGATAGCGTCTGACAATTTCCGCGATATAGTCATTGCCCAATGGAGGTAGGCCTGTGGCTGTTTCCGCATCCCAGGCCAGCAGTACACCGATCATATCTAGTTCCGCGTAATCGGCTGCTATCTGGTCGATATTCTTCAGCTTAACCTCGGTGCGGAAGAAGCGCTCGGCGGCCTTAGCGTACGGACCGAGCGTGACCTGCATAAATTCCGTCGTTGGCAGGTGGACATGAAAGTCGATGGCTCGTGGCATACCATGTTCCTCCAAATAGTACTCAAGCACAGCTTTATGCCTGCAGCGCTAGTTCACCCGATGTGCATATTTTTTCTGATTCCTCCTCGCAGCAAGAAATCGCCTTCGGCGGCAAAAAAACGTGCACATGGCATTAGTTATTATAGCTTATTATAGTCTCGAGTAGGCCTACGATGTCCAAGACCCGACACAGGTGACAGCGTTTCTCCTTTGCAATGTGTGGATTCACCTGCCAAACGTGGCAAATTGTTCAGATTGCTCATAATGTGCACGCCTGCTAAACTAGAACTAATAAGCCTTCGCTTGTGGCGCGACAGATTACGCAACGAGACATTGCGTAACTCTCCCACATAACACTCGTATATTAGTAAGAGTAACCATTATCAATAAACATCAGTTGATAGGAGATAATGGACGTCAGTGGTTACATGAAATGGAGGTAAAAAAAGCATGGTAAGGCGATTGTTGTTTATGTTAGGAGGTCTCTTCTTCTTCCGCACGTTTATGAGGAACATGAGAAGGAGACGCTACACTGAGTACGATTAAGGTCGTAGGATGAACCCGAAGAACCTGCAAAGGCCGGTGCTATCACTGGACTTTGCAGGTCCTTTGGTTTTGGACAGGCTTATCGTACCCACTCTTGAGTTACCGGTGGTTATGTGGCATACTTTTCCCATTAGAACGAGAGGAATAGAACGAAATAAGGCAAAGCGACAAGGGGGTTGCGCCTATGAGAGTCGGAGTCGGGCTACCAACAGGTATACCGGGTACGGATGGACAACTCGTAGTTGAATGGGCAAGGCGGGCCGATGCAGGCCCGTTTTCAAGCCTGGGAGTGATCGATAGGCTCGTGTATGATAGCTATGAGCCTCTCACTGTCCTCGCAGCTGCCGCTGCCGTTACGCAGCGGGTTTTGCTAGCAACAACCATCGTCATAGGACCACTGCACAACAACACCCTGTTGGCCAAAGTGGCGGCCTCAATTGACGCACTTTCAAGTGGGCGGTTGGTATTAGGGCTGGCGATAGGCGCTCGTAAAGAAGATTATGATGCCGCGGGGATTGACTATCGAACGCGGGGAAAGCGGCTCACAGAGCAACTCGCTACGCTGCGCTCGCTGTGGGAAGATGGCTCTCTCAGTCCAAAAACAGCTCGCGCCAGGGGGCCAGATCTGCTCATTGGAGGGTTGAGCGACCATGGATTTGCCCGGGTAGCACGTTATGCTGATGGTTACGTACACGGTGGTGGGCCTCCTAAGGCATTTGCCCGCGCCGCTGACAAAGCACGCGCAGCCTGGTGTGATGGCGGACGCCCCGGCAGACCACAACTCTGGGCGCAGGGGTATTTCGCTCTTGGCAGCGATGATATAGAGGCATCTGGAGCGAGCTATTTAAAGAATTATTACGCTTTCACAGGCCCTTTCGCCGAGAGAATTGCCGCTGGCCTCCTCACCAGCCCCCAGGCAATCGCCCAGTTCATGCGCGGCTATGAAGAGGCTGGATGTGATGAGTTAGTTCTCTTCCCGACAGTGCCCGATATTGCCCAGCTCGATAAAATGGCCGATATTCTCAAAAGTCTGGGCAGGGATTTCAACTATACTACTGATTAAACAGGCTGGAGGAGACCACCGTGAAGATCATCATCCTTGGTGCCGGGCCAGCTGGTCTCTATGCCGGTCTGCTCATCAAAAAGGCGAACCCCTCGCACGATATTACGATCATCGAACGCAACGCAGCAGATGTAACATATGGTTGGGGAGTCGTCTTTTCCGATCGCACGCTGGCTTCATTTCAAAGAGCCGATTACAGAAGCTACGAGCAAATCACCAACCGGTTTGTCATCTGGGATGCCATCGATGTGCATTACCGGGACGCAACCATCTGTTGTGGCGGTCATGTCATCGCCAGTATCGCGCGGAAGGACCTGCTCAACATTCTGCAAAGGCGCTGTGAAGAAGTGGGGGTTAGCCTGGTTTTCAAGCAAGAAATACATAATCTTGCTGACCTGGGCAGCTACGATTTGCTGATCGCCGCTGACGGGGTCAACAGTATTATGCGCAAGATTCACGCGGACCAATTCAAATCAAGGGTGGAGCCGGGCAAAGCCAGGTATATCTGGCTTGGCGCGCAAAAAGTGCTCGACGCTTTTACTTTTATTTTTCGAGAGAATGAACACGGTCTTTTCCAGGTGCATGCCTATCCGTCGAGCGGTACAACCAGCACCTTCATCGTTGAATGCGACGAAGCAACATGGATGAATGCGGGGATGAATGAGGCCAATGAGGAACAGAGCCTCGCTTATTGCCAGCGGCTCTTTGCCAGGGACCTGGGCGAAGCGCCGCTCTTATCGAATAACTCCAGGTGGATTAACTTCCCGACGCTGAAGACTGAAAGCTGGCATTACCAGAATATTGTCTTACTTGGTGA
Organism: uncultured Ktedonobacteraceae bacterium; assembly: GCA_955652655.1. GTDB lineage: Bacteria > Chloroflexota > Ktedonobacteria > Ktedonobacterales > Ktedonobacteraceae > UBA11361. The sequence continues at coordinate 12,007 of CATPCK010000301.1, forward strand.
TGCTGTGCACACCGCGCACTTTTCTATCGGTTCAGGCACAAAGCTGGCGATGGAGGATGCCATTGCCCTGGCAACGGCTCTTGAACAACAACCCAACCTCGAGAACGCCCTCAATGAGTACGAACTTGAGCGCAGGCCTGTTGTCGAGATATTTCAAAACGCTGCCAAGGTAAGCCAGGAGTACTTCGAGACAATCAAGCGCTACCTGGGGCTGGAGCCAATGCAGTTTACCTTCCAGTTGCTCACCCGCAGTGGCAGAATCTCCTACGATGACCTCAGACTGCGTGATCCCCGTTTTGGAGACGCGATTGATCGATGGTTTGCCCAACAAGCTGGCAAGGGTCGCTCCAGCTTCGCACCGCCGCCGACGTTTACACCAATCGAGTTACGCACACTTACTCTACCGAATCGCATCGTTTTGTCTCCTGGCGCCCAGGATACGTGCGAGCAAGATGGGACAGTGAATGATGAATACCTGGCCCGTATCAAAAATTGTGGGCTCAGCGGAGCAGGGTTAGTGATAAGTGGACCGGTCGCAGTTTCTGCCGAGGGGTGTATAACCCCTAACTGCGCCGGGATATACGACACCAGGCATATAACAGCGTGGGCAAAGATTGTGCGAGCCATGCACGACGAAACAACGGCAAAAATAGCGATACAGTTAAATCATGCCGGGCGACGTGGCGCAACTCAACCAAGAGCAGAGGGGCTGGATCGACCGCTACGCCAGGGTACCTGGCCACTCATCTCTGCCTCTCCGCTCCCCTATACGTCGCGCAGCCAGGTACCCAGAGAGATGAACCGAAGCGATGCAGAGAACGTGCGCAATGATTTCGTCCGTGCCGCCAGTATGGCAGAAAGAGCGGGGGTTGACCTGCTCCAGTTGAACTTCGCGCACGGCTATCTCATGGCAAGCTTCCTCTCTCCTCTCGCCAATCTGCGCTGTGATGAGTATGGAGGTGACCTGGAAGGACGCATGCGTTTTCCATTAGAGGTGTTTGACGCTGTACGCGATGTGTGGCCCACCAACAAGCCTCTATCGGTCGCTCTGACCGTCACCGACTGCGTCAAGGGAGGCGCTGGAGTTGAAGATGCAGTGATCTTCGCAAGGTTACTGAAGAAGCAAGGGTGTGATATACTTGAGGTGAAGGCAGGCCAGACGACAATTGAGAGCGAACCCGCCTACGGTCGCGGTTTTCTGACGCAGGTAAGCGAACAGGTGCGCAACGAGGCAAACATTCCTACGATGGTTGGCGGCTACCTCACCACAAGCAATGAAGTCAACACGATTCTGGCCGCTGGCCGCGCGGATCTGTGCATTATGGACATACCACTTCGAAACGGATAGAACAGGAGGGAGCACTACTCCCTTCTTTAGTGTGAACCAGCAGAAGCAGAAGATGTCCATTAAGAGTTACGTACTACCTGCAATGAAGAGAGGATAGTATTTTTATGTCAAATAGCGACAACCTTACACTTGTGGGAAAGCGAGCGGTCGTGACCGGTGCGGGACGGGGCATTGGTCGCAGCATAGCCCTGGCACTTGCCGAGGCCGGGGCTGACGTAGCCGTCAGCGCCAGGACAGCCAACGATGTTGAGGCGCTGGCCGCAGAAATCCGGGCCACCGGTCGACAGGGTGTGGGAGTTACCTGTGATGTGACTGATCCAGAGCAGGTTCAACAAATGATGACGAGGGCCACCGGGGGATTAGGTGGGATAGATATCCTGGTCAATAACGCCGGTAACGCCGGGAGCCACAAATTCTTGAATCATCCCGATGAACTCTGGCAGCGCATGTTGGCGGTCAACCTGAGCAGCGTCTACTACGTAACCAAGGCTTTTGTGCCGGCGCTGATAAACCAGCGCAGTGGTCGCATCATCAATATTGCCTCGATTGCCTCTCGTGTCGGCGGTCAGTATATCGCGGCTTATACCGCTGCCAAGCATGGTGCGCTTGGTCTGACACGCGCACTGGCCGTGGAACTTTTGCCTTACAATATCACTGTCAATGCCATCTGCCCCGGCTATGTCAACACGCCGATGACCGATGCAAGCGTCAGCAATATTATGGCGCGCACTGGCATGACGGAAGCGCAGGCGCGAGAAGCTCTGGAAAAGACCAGTCCACAGCGGCGTTTGATCGAGGCAGACGAGGTAGCCGCAATCGCCGTCTTCCTGGCACAGGAGAGCAGTAGAGGTATTACCGGGCAGGCCATCAACATCGATGGCGGCGGCGTGATGTCTTGAGAGAAAATGAAACGCCCGCAAGAGTTGCCAGCGACGGACGGTCCACGAGCAGCGATAGGTGAGAAAGAGGTCTGCTATGGCTTATGATTTTCTGTACGATGTAAGCGAAGGCGTTGCGACGCTGACCTTCAACCGACCCCAGGTCATGAATGCCCTCACCTTCGAGGTATACGCGCAACTTCGCGATCTTTTTGAAACATTGCGTTATGATGAGGAAGTACGCGCTATTGTACTTACCGGCGCGGGAGATAATTTCTGTTCTGGCGGCGATGTTCACGACATTATCGGCGAGCTACTGAAACGCGACATGAAGGAGCACCTGGAATTTACACGTATGACCGGGGCCGTGGTACAAAACATGCGCCTGTTGGATAAACCTATCATCGCAGCTCTCAATGGTATGACCGCCGGGGCAGGATCAGTGATTGCATTGGCATCTGACCTGCGCATTGCCTCAGAGAAAGCACGTTTTGCCTTCCTCTTCACGAGGGTCGGACTGACAGGAGCCGACATGGGGGCAGGTTATTTATTACCACGAGTCGTCGGTATGGGACGCGCACTTGAGCTGCTCCTGTTAGGCGATACCATCGACGCCGGCACTGCCGAACGCTATGGGCTGGTGAACCGGGTCGTTCCTCATACAGAACTGCTGCCGAAAGCACAGGAGTGGGCAAAGCGATTGGCCCAGGGGCCAACGCTAGCCATTTCTATGACCAAGCAAATGCTGAACCGCGAGCTCAGTATGGACCTTGTCTCTGCCATCGAAGCGGAGGCGCAAGCACAGGCGCTGATGCTGATGGGAGAGGACCACCGCCGCTTCTACGAAGCATTCAAAGCGAAGGAAAAGCCGTCGTTCACTGGAAGATAGGAATTGAGCCATGGCAAAAACTCTCATCAACCCACCGACACTGGCTCGACCCAGCGGATTCAACCACGGCATTCTCGTGACTAGTGATCGCCTCCTTTTTTTATCCGGCCAGACAGCCAGCGATGCCGAGGGCCAGATTGTGGCGCCAGGAAATCTGGTTGCGCAGTACGAACAGGTGCTACGCAACCTGCAGGCGGTAGTCGAGTCCGCGGGCGGCACAATGCAGGATATTGCGAAGATGACGATCTTTGTCAGCAACAGGGACGATTATCACGCTCACCTCAAACAGCTGGGCAAAGTTCATCGATCCTTTTTCGGGACCTACTACCCCGCCACGGCGCTGTTTGAGATTTCACGCTTTTTCCAGGACGAGGCGCTGATTGAAATCGAGGGACTGGCAGTTATTGGCGCAGACGAGTAATATTACAGGGGCTTACACATGAACTTTGAGCTAACAGATGAACAAAAACGTATCCAGACTATCGCCAGGGAGTTCGCGGAACAAGAGGTAGCCCCTGTGGCGCGGGAGGCAGACGAGAAAGGTGAGTTTCCCCGGCAGCTGGTGAAACGCATGGGCGAACTGGGCTTTTTAGCAGGACCGATTGAGCCAGCATACGGTGGGTCCGGTATGGACTATGTTAGCTATGTCTTGCTCTGTGAGGAGTTAGGCAGAGCCGATTCTTCTGTGCGTGGTTTCCTGACCGTGCACACCAGCCTGGTATCACTGTGCATTCGCGATTGGGGAAGCGAAGAACAGAAACGCCACTACCTGCCGCGTTTAGCATCGGGCGAATGGATCGGCTGTTACGCTTTAACTGAGCCGAATGCCGGTTCCGACGCAGCCAGCATGGAGACAACCGCCAGGGAAGAAGGAGACGGTTACGTGCTGAATGGTGAAAAGATCTGGATAACTAACGGCACAAGCGCCCATGTTGCTATCGTTTTTGCCAGCAGGGATCGCGCGGCACGTCATAAAGGTGTTTGCGCCTTTCTGCTTGAGACAGATACGCCTGGTTTTCAGCGCGAACCAATGGGCGGCAAGGAACTGGGCCATCGCGCAGCGGAGCATGTCCATATTACCTTTGAAGAGTGCCGCGTGCCGAAGAACGCGCTCCTGGGAGCACCAGAGGAAGGATTTAAGGTCGCGATGTCCGCGCTGGATCGCGGCCGATTGGGTGTTGCCGCGGGAGCGGTTGGTGTAGCACAGGCATGCCTGGATGCCAGTATCGC
>CATPCK010000302.1 GCA_955652655.1 uncultured Ktedonobacteraceae bacterium
CGACCGGCATACCTTCGATTGAAGTGAGTAGCAACATCTTTGGCAGTAAGCAGAGCTATCCACTGACGAAAAATGTCATCAACATTGGGCGCGATGCCAGCAACGATATCGTCATCAGGGATGGCGGTATCGTATCTAACCAACATATCCAGATATTGCGGCAAAACAATCAATTCGTGCTTATCCATCCTCACCCAGATAAACCACGCACACTCAATGGGCTGTTGTACCAGGGTAGAAAAATACGGGGGGATGAGCCATTCCGTCATACGCTCGTTCGAGGTGATATTTTCCGTATCGGTGATGAAAACGGCACGCTGATCACGCTTGCTTTCAATGATGGCACAGGAGTGCAAGAGGAGATGCTCGCTCCGGTGCAGCCAATTAAACTAGGCGCTCCCGAACTCACTATCGGGCGGGCAGCGGGGAATACCGTGGTACTCAATCACGCGCAGGTTTCCGCGCATCACGCGCGTCTTGTGCGTGAAGGGGGCACGTATCGCATACTTGATATGAACAGCACCAATCATGTCTATGTGAACTCCGAACTAACCACCAGTCACCTCCTCAAGCTGGGCGACGAAATCCGTATTGGGCCCTACAAGCTCGTCTTTGAAGCCAACCAGCTAACACAGTATGACGAAAGCAACTTTATTCGTATTGACGCCCTCAACCTTAAAAAGACCGGGAACAACAACTACGTCTTGCTGAACGATCTGTCTTTTACCATCCCTCCCCGCAAATTCGTTGCACTGGTAGGCGGTTCTGGCGCCGGTAAATCGACGCTGATGGATGCGCTAAACGGCTTACGACCCGCGCAATCCGGCAAAGTACTCTATAATGGGAAGGACTACTATCGCAACCTGGCCTCCTTTAGCTCCCAACTGGGCTATGTGCCACAGGATGATATCGTGCACCGCGACCTGACCGTTGAACGAGCACTCTACTACGCCGCTAAGCTTCGCCTGCCCAGTGACTTCACCACGGCGCAAATCAAGCAGCGTATCAACGAAGTACTGGAAGACGTCGAGATGAGCGGAAGGCGCAAACTGCTGGTCAAGAAACTCTCAGGTGGGCAGCGTAAACGCGTCTCAATTGCCCTGGAGTTGCTGGCCAATCCCAGTCTTTTCTTCCTGGATGAGCCAACATCGGGCCTCGATCCAGGCCTGGACCGCAAGATGATGTTCCTACTGCGCAGGCTTGCTGACAAGGGGCACACAATCGTGCTGGTAACACACGCGACCAACAACATCAACACCTGTGACTACGTCTGTTTTCTCTGTCAGGGTGGGCGACTGGCCTTTTTTGGGCCACCTGAAGAGGCAAAAACCTATTTCGGCAAAACCGACTTCGCCGAAATTTACAGCAGCCTGGAACCGACTGACGAGAATCCAAATACACCGGAAGAAGCGGCTGCGCGCTTTAAAGTCTCCGACCAGTATAAACAATATGTCGTTGCACCGATCAGGAGCGGTTCTGCTGAGACGGGACAAGTCAACGGCGTACCACAAACTAAAGAGGTGAAACGGCCCAAGCGCGGTAACCCCATTAAGCAGTTCTTTCTGCTTAATCAGCGCAACCTTGAATTACTCAGAAACGATACAAGCAACCTGATTATTCTGCTCTTACAGGCACCGTTGATCGCGCTCCTGTTGATGCTCCTGATTAGATTCGAGGTAGGAGCTGGCATTTTTGATGCTAACAAAGTCGTGCAATGTGCGCCGCGTATCAGCACAACCAAGATCGCCCTACCACCACAGTCCGGAGGCATCATCGGCCTGAACACGGGGAAAAACGACGTGGTTGATTGTAACAGGATAATCAGTTATCTCAAGAACGACTCCACGGGGCAACAGTACGTCAACACTTTTAGTGGGAAGGATCTTAAAACTAAACAAAATGCAGCACTACAAGATTTCATTGTTATAGGCGATAGCATCAATGCACAACGCGCGCTCTTCATCATTGCCTTTGTGGCCGTGCTCTTTGGTTGTATCAACGGTACACGAGAGATCGTCAAGGAAGCATCCATCTACCGCCGCGAGCGTACGGTAAACCTGGGAATCATTCCTTACGTCGCTTCGAAGTTTCTTGTACTGGGAATGTTAGCCCTGGTTCAAAGCGCGGCGCTGCTGATCATCGTCAACCTCTTCGAGCCGCTGCACCAGGGTATCATCTTGCCTGTAGTGTTGGAGACTTATATTACACTGGTACTCACAGCCCTGGCAGGTTTGATGGTTGGCTTGACGGCATCGTCATTCGCTGCCAATGAGGATAGCGCCAACAGCCTGTTGCCGTTCCTGCTTATTCCACAGGTAGTCTTTGCCGGTGTTGAGATACCGCTCAAAGATTACTTCTTGCAGGCCGCCGCTATGATATTCCCAACACGCTGGGCAATGACCGCGCTGGGCACTTCAATTGGCCTGCATAGCGACAAACTAGGTGGCGACAAATTGTGGGGAGATAATAATACGTTCCAGGGTCAGCTCTTCTCAATTTTCAGTCATACAGATTCAGTACAACGCATGCTGATTGCATGGGGAGCCCTCGGGATACTCATCGTAGTGCTTGCCGTCGTCATTTGCATCGGTTTGAAGCGAAAGGATATTCGAACATAGGGATTTGGGAACATCCTGAGGACTACGCCCAAATTCCGGTGCGGACGGAAGCTCCCCAATGCCTCATTGTTAATATTCCCGGCATCAATTTCAAAGGGGGAGCTTTTTTGCGCAAAATAAGCAAACAGTGAGGCAATGCACACAGAGGAAGCCAATCAAATCACAGACAAACTCATCATATTGAGTAATAATTAGGGGGAGGAACGATGTGAACGGATAAAGTCAGGTTTGACCAAAGGAGGGTAACATGCTACGTCGTGTCGTTATCACAGGGCTGGGTGTACTGGCCTGTAATGGCATCGGAAAAGAAGATTTTTGGAATGCCTGTGTTGCTGGCCGTTCCGGTATCAGGCGTATCACCCGTTTCGATGCCAGTGCGCTGCCGGCGCAAATAGCGGGAGAAATCACAAGCTTCGACCCGGAGGCGTTGGGGCTGACGCCAATTGAGTGCCACCTGACCGACCGCAACACGCAACTGGCGCTAGCAGCCGCAAATCTCGCATTACAAGATGCCGATCTACTCGATAGCTTGAGCGATGAAGAGCGCGATGAGATGGGAGTATACATGGGCTCAGCGATGGCCTCTAGCGAAGAAGCAGAAAGGCTGTGGGCGCAGATGACCAATCGCGGGGAACATGCTCCACGCAACACTACCGGCGAATTCATTCCACTAACACTGCTGATGACCCACGCGCCCGCGGCGGCTATTGCCACGCATCATCAACTCCATGGACCGTGCCTGGTTCTTTCAACAGGCTGCTCTGCAGGAGCGGATGCCATCGGACAGGCTTACTGGGCAATCCAGGAGGGTCGAGCAGATCGCATGTTGACGGGAGGGTCTGATTCTGCCATAAGCTACGCGAGTTTAGATTGTTTCTGCGTTCTGGGGGCATTGAGTACGCGTAACGATGATCCAGAGCGAGCTTCACGTCCATATGACCTTAACCGGGACGGCTTTGTGATGGCGGAGGGTTCTGGCATCCTTGTGCTGGAAGAACGAGAGCTGGCGCTGGCTCGCAACGCGCACATATATGCGGAACTGATCGCCTTTACCTCCAATAGTAATGCATACCATATGACCGCTCTCCCTCCTGATGGAGCACCGCTCCAGCAAATTCTGAGGCAAGTGCTGGACGAGGCAGAGATCAGCATGAAACAGCTAGACTACATCAATTCGCACGGGAGTTCGACGCCTTACAATGAGGCCGCAGAGACAGTGGCATACAAGGCTGTCTTTGGAGAGCATGCCTATCACATTCCTATCAGCTCAACAAAGTCGATGATTGGCCACGCGCAAGGAGCTGCCAGCGCCATCGAAACCATTGTGACGGCACTGGTGTTGGAGCGGCAGATCATCCCACCAACGATTAACCAGGAAGTAGCCGACCCACAATGTGACCTGGATTATGTACCAAATGTGGCACGTCCATCAGCAGTGAAAGTAGCGTTGACGCATTCAAGCGGTTTTGGCGGCGTAAATGGTGCGCTCGTCCTCGCACAACCTGATTGGCTTGATACACATATGTAGGGGGAGTACTATGAAGTATACAACAGAGCGACGAGTGGTCATTACAGGAATAGGTGTGGTGGCGGCAAACGGTATTGGGAAAAAAGACTTCTGGCAAGCGACCAGGGAAGGCATCTCAGGTATTAAGCCTATTGGACGTTTCTCCACTGCTGATTTATCGATCAAGGTGGCCGGTGAAGTCAGTGATTTTTTAGCCAGCGACTATATCGACCGCAAACTGGCGAATCGCACTGACCGCATGACCCACTTTGCCTTCGCAGCCATGCAGGAAGCACTGAGCGATGCGAACATTGTCCTGGAAGAAGAGAATTCACAACGTACAGGCAGCGTGATAGCGAATACCTTTGGTGGCGTTGAATTTGCGATGGAGCAGCTCAAATCATTATACATACGCGGGCCGCGCTATATGAGCGCGTATACCGCTATAGCGTGGCTTCAAGTAGCCAACGTGGGCCAGGCATCCATTCGCTACGGCCTCCAGGGGTATTGCAAAACACCTGTTAACGATACAGCTGGTGGTCTTGAGGCATTGGGTATGGCCTATAGCGCGATCCGGCGTGGCGCGGCGGATGTCCTGCTTAGCGGTGGCTGTGAAGCATTTTTACATCCCTTTAGTCTCACTTTGCTTGGCCAACTCAGTGAATATAGCTACTGCGCGACAGGAGATAACCCAAGAGACTATCGTCCGTTCGACCGACGTGCCACTGGCCTCATCCTGGCGGAAGGCGCGGGGATATGCGTTCTAGAGGATTACGATCACGCTCTGAGACGCGGGGCAAGCATCTACGGAGAGATTGTGGGCTACGGACAGACGAACGATGCAAATGGACCAACAGTGCCTTCTTCCAACGGCAAACAATATGCTCGCGCTATCCGGCGTGCGATACAGGAGGGCACACTATCCCTCGAGGATATCGCGTACTTCAGCCTTGATGGACGAGCGCTACCGCCTTCAGACCAGGGAGAAGCGGAGGCATTACAGCTGGTCTTTGGTTCAGACATCGAACAACTCCCGGTCAGTGTCCCACGAACCACTCAGGGTCATAGCTATGCCGCTGCTGGAGCAATCGATACGATTACCGCCCTGCTTGCCCTGGAGGAGAAGGCCATTCCACCCACGATCAATTGTGAGGAGCTAGACCCGCGCTATGGATTGTCAATGGTACAAGATGACGCACGGCCATTATCCGGTTCTGCTGTCCTTATCGGCGCTCGCGGCATCGGCGGGATGAATGTCGCGTTGGCAGTAAAAAAAATCTAGCGTCACATATTATTGCCTCATTGTGCCTCGTTAACGTATCCTCTATATAGACAGTTCGTTACTGCACCCAGAGGATACGTTGTTAATGAGCAATACATCCCCAAACTCACATGCTGGTGCCAGCCCGGAGCACCAGGTTCGTGAGGTTGTCCCTGTCATTATCGTAGGAGCGGGTCCTACTGGGCTTACCGCGGGTAATTTGCTAGGCATGGCAGGTATTGATACATTGATCATTGAATCTAATACCTCTTTGAGCGACTACCCCAAAGCTATCTCACTTGATGATGAAGGTTTGCGTATTTGCCAGGCTATGGGTTTAAGCAGCGCGGTGAGCAAGAGCGTTTTATCAGGTATCAATGCCCATTA
>CATPCK010000303.1 GCA_955652655.1 uncultured Ktedonobacteraceae bacterium
CTCGGCGACTCGCTGGAGGGTCTCTTCGGGCGCGGGGCTCGCGAAGTCTTCTCGCAACAGGGTCATATTTGGGTCTCCTCCTTATAATAATTGCTCCACCTCTCGCATCAGTTCCTCTTTCTCCACGGAAGCCTGGGGATTGGTGACCAGCATGAGCGTGCCGCTTAATAGGCGGTGTAGTGGTGAGCGCAGCAGCCCCTTCATGATTGGGTTCATCACCTTGAAGATCCACAGTGGCGCAAGCGGCTTCCCAGGTTCTTCCCCGGCCTGCGGACGACATATGTTGTTTCGTATCGAAAAGGAATCTTGCATCGTTACACGTTCCTCCGGTTATTTTCATGAGCATGTCCTCGTCCATTGTCGGTGGAGGAAGCCAGAAGGTTGATGGACAGTGGCTCGAGGAGATCGCGAGCCACTGCCCTACCAGCCTGCTCCTCACTCCACGTCTGGGGATAGCGCCCAGCGGAGGCGGACGAAAGGGTTGCCAGGATCTGCGGGTCAGCCTCAGGCTGCTGTGCCTCATGGGCAATGAGCGCTAGTGTCAGGCCAAGCAGCGCTCGGCTCCGATTCGGAGCCGATTCGGCCTGTTCGGCGGCTAACGTGCGAGCATGCTCCGCCGGTTCTGTCCGCTCCTCGACGTACGGACGAGTGCGCTTTACTTGGGGCTCTAGCTCCTGTTCGTCTGTATCCCCGGATTCCAGGTTCTCGCGACTTGCAGGTGGTGCGGGCGGCGTAGTACGACCCCTGTTTAAGCGTCCCCGGATATCCTCGACGATCACATAGAGCGTCGGCACCAGCAGCAGAGTCAGGATGGTCGAGGAGGTCAGTCCGCCGATCACCACGATGGCAAGCGGACCGGCTATAAAGACGCCCGCCTTACTCAGGCCCAGCGCCATGGGCAGCAGGGCGAGAATAGTGGCAATGGCCGTCATCAGAATGGGTCGCAGGCGGCGGCGGCCTCCCTCGACAACGGCGCTGCGCGCATCCAATCCCTTTGCCCGGTATTGATTCACCAGGTCGAGCAGTACAATGGCGTTGGTTACCACGATGCCCACCAGCATCAGCAGGCCGATCAAGGCCGGCACTCCCAACGCTGTGTGGGTGGCCAGCAACAGGAGGATCGAGCCGGTAGCCGCGAACGGGATCGAAACCAGCAGAATGAGCGGCTGTACGATGCTGCGGAAGGTCGCCACCATCACCAGGTAGACCAGTAGAATTGCGATGATCAGCGCGAGGGCGAGGCCCTGGAAGGCCTGCGACTGGCTGGCTGTCACGCCGCCCAGTGAAACGGTGGCGCCGGCTGGCAGGCTGAGCTTGTTGATGCGCTGCTGCACATCCGCGCTCACCGCGCCGACATTGGAACTCGTTACCGTCGCGCTCACCGTCGCGGTGCGAGCCGCGTTGAGATGTGTAATCTGGGTCGGGCCGTTGATCTGCTTCACAACAGCAATGTCGCCCAGCCTGACGTTGCCGGTCGGAGCCGGAATCAGCAGGTCTTGCATCCCCTGCACGGTATTGGCAGGGGTGCCAAGTTGGATGTTCACATCCTGTTGCTCACCGCCGATCGTGATTTTGGTCACGGTCGTACCGCTATAGACTCCGCGTAGTTCCTGGCCAACTTGCGCGGCCGTCAAACCGTGCAGTAGCGCCCTGCTGGGATCGACCTGCACGTTGATCAGCGGCGACGCATCAGCGAGATTGCTGGACACATCGGTCGTGTTGGGTGCCTGTTTCACGGCATCCAGCACCAGTTGCGTCGCGGCTCTCAGCGTTTGATCGTCGGACGCCTGGACGTTCACGGCCAGATTGGAACTATTAAACCCTTGACTGGCGGCGCTGAGCGTGATGGTTCCTACGCCTGTCAGCGCGTGCAGGCGATCCTGGACAGTCTGTTGCAGGGCAACCTGGTCAGCATTGGGATCGGTCGTCACGGCGTAGGTGGCGCTGTTCGACCCGCTTCCCCCGCTGAATGAGCTGGCGAACGATCCGCTGGACCCGATCGTCATTTGGTAGGTTTGAACGCCTTGCACATTTGCGAGCACCGCTTCAACCTGCTGGGCAGCCTGGTCGGTTTGTTGCAGGCTGCTGCTCGCAGGCAAGGTTTGCGTGATCGTGAAGGTGTTCTGGCTGGAATTGTCGAAAAAGTTCGTTCCCAGCAGAGGCACCAGGGCAATGGAGCCGAAGAAGATGACCAGCGCGGCTGCAATGCTGATGAGGCGGTGGGTTGTCACCCAGCGCACCAGTGGCACATACCCTTTTTCCAAGAGCGTCATTTTCTCGTGAGCTGGTTGCCCCTTTTGCTCCTTTTGTCCCTGTTGTGCAGACGCTTTCGGCACTTTCAGGAACCAGTAGGCCAGCACCGGGATGATGGTGAGCGAGACAAAGAGCGAAGCCAGCAGAGCAATCGTCACGGTGATGGCGAATGAGCTGAACAGTTCGCCCACAAAGCCGCCGGCGAAAGCGATGGGGAGGAACACAGCGACTGTCGTAATGGTTGAGGCAGTGACAGCGCCGGCCACCTCGCGTACTGCGCTGATTATCGTCGCTTGTTTATCTTTATTGCCCTCCAGTCCCAGGTGACGCTGGATGTTTTCTAGCACCACAATCGAGTCATCAACCACACGCCCGATCGCAATCGTCAGCCCTCCTAGCGTCAGAATGTTGAGCGAGAGATTGCCTACCCACAGCCCGATGAGGGCGATCACGATGGAAAGCGGGATGGAAATGGCTATGACCAGGGTCGAGCGCAGCGAGAAGAGGAACACGAGGATCACCAGGATGGCGAAACCCGCGCCGATCAATCCCTCACTCACCAGTCCATTCACCGAACTTCTGACAAACGGTGACTGGTCAAAGACCACGAAGATCTTCGCGCCATGCCCCAGCGTGTTCTGAAGCGAGGGGAGCTTCTCCTGGATGGCCCGTGAGATGGAGACGGTGTTGCCATCGTTGGTTTTGGTAATGGCGATGCCAATGCTTGGCTTCCCATTGGTGCGCGTGATCGAGGTCGAGGGGGCGAGGGTTTGCTCGACCTTTGCGACTTCACCAAGCGTGATGGGCGTCGGTTTCACCGTTGGTGCCGGTGTCCCTGTGGGAAGTGGCGAGGGAGTGCCTGTTCCTGTTCCGGTAGAGACCTGTGACCCGCTCGAAGTGCGTGGCACCGACATACCAACCACCAGGTGCTTGAGGTCATCGATGGAGTTGAACGTGTTGCCGACCTGGACCGGCAGCGTCTGCCCGTTTGAGGTGATCTGACCGGCGGGAAGGGTGATGTTATTGGCCGGCAGCACACCTTCGATCTGGCTCACCGTCAGTCCCGCTGACTGCACCTTTTTGAGATCCAATGTCACAGCAACAATCTGCTGCTGCACTCCGGTCACGTTGGCGCTGGCAACCCCGTCGATACCTTGCAGGACCGGCACAACATCCTGTTTGACCTGCGCGGCAAGTGTGACGGGATCCTCGGACGACGTGACGGCCAGTTGGATGACCGGCAATGAATTAACGCTGAAGGTTTGGACCTGGGGGGTAACGCCGGATGGCAGACTCGCCTGCGCCTGGTTGATATGCTGTGTCAGCGTCTGCTGCGCCTGGTTGATGTCGGTGCCGAAGTTGTACTGGACGACGATGATGGAGACCCCTTCGTTCGAGTACGAAGTGAGCTGTTGAATGCCCGCTATCCCCTGAATGCTTTGCTCCAACGGGTTGGTGACATCGTGTTCGACGAGAGTGGGGGATGCCCCGGCATCCACGGTCACGACCGAGATGGCCGGGAAATCCAGCGAGGGGAAGAGTTCCTGTTTGAGTGAAGGGATCACGTATGCGCCAATCAATAATATGGCGATCGTGGCCAGGGCTACGAGACTCCGATTCTTAAGGCTGAACCTCGCCAGAAACGACATGACAAACTCCTCTATATGATCATTGTTCTGTTACCAGAAATGGATGCAGGAACTTATTCATCGTTTAGTAAATTAAGCTGGCAGATGCCCGCTCTTTTGATCAACGTATCCCTGCTAGGAACGACATTATGATGTGACTTCGCCTGTACCGGCAATGCCTTTGAATAAGACCGATATAACAAGACCCGCTAGCTGTCCGGCATCTAAGTTCTCGGTTCCCCCCATCGCCATGTGTTTATCGCGCAGTACCGAGATACTCATGCCCTCGTACATCGACGCGAGCAGCGCGGCAGGTATATCCTGTGTAATTTCACCGGCATCGATAGCTTGCTGGAACAGGTCGGTGACGTGTTGCGCAAACGTGTCTCGAATCTGTAACAGATCCATGCGCTTTGTGTCGTGATCGAGTACGTTTTCGTGAATATCGCGCAAAAGGATCGAGAAGCGGTCGATGGGTAGGGTGAACAGGTATTGCGTCAGCCTGTTCAGCCGTTCCCTCAGCCCCTGCGCGGACTCTGTAGCAAGCAGTGCTCCCTGTGTCCATTCCTCGAGCGTCATCTGGATGACACTGAAAAAGAGAGCCTGCTTGCCATCAGGAAAATGATAGTACAGAGCTGCCGATGTGACCTGCACTGCCTCGGCAACCTCTTTCATGGAAACGCCCTTGTATCCTTTAGCGAGGAAGGGTTGCCGGGCGGCTTCGAGAATCTGCTGCCTGGTTTCGCGGTCGCCTGCCGCAGGCTGGCTCTCCTCACCCAATTTTTTCTTCACTGGATTCACACGTGAGTTCCTCATTGTGTCATACGTAACTTACTTAACGATTAATAAGTAACCTGTTTAGTATAGCCCTGTTAAAACGATCTGTCAAGGGCAAAGTGGACGACGCGGCCTCGGGTGTCGGAACGGGACCGCGTGCAGGAGTCCTCTAGACTGCAGATGAGACCGGGGCGAACTCGATACTGAGCGCGACGTTGATCTCGTTCGCGATCTTCTATTGCGGGCGGCTCCAGGTCAGTCCGAAGTCGCGACGGTCGAGCGCCTCGATGCGCCGACTGGTGAAGGTCAGTGTTGGGTAATGCTCGACATCGAAGAAGTCCGCTGAGTGCAGGTGTTTATCGCGCGCCGCCAGTTTCGTATCCAGGCTTGCTGCTCCGTTGGTGACGTTGACCTGCGAGTTGGTTGGCTCACGCTCGTCCACGGTGAGCGTGCCAGCTACATCGGTAAAGCGCCCCAGGACGGTCACCTTCATGACAAACATCAGGCATGTGTTATCATCTCCTATCAGTTGATCGAGCCAACCTGTTAGACACTGCAACGTTTATGCTTGACCGGCTTTGGCCATCTCACGGCGCACCACTGGGGCGATCTCGGTTCCCAGCAGTTCGATGGCCTGGGCCACTTTGTCAAAGGGCATACCCCCGATGTCGATCTGCCCGATGAAGCGCTGATGCTGGAATAATTCGTATTGGTACAACAGTTTGTCGATGATCTGCTGAGGGCTTCCGACGAAGAGTGCATTCTCTTTCCTTGCTTCCCACTCATACTCCGAGCGACTGAAAGACATGTTCTTTACCCGGTCCCCTCCCAGCGATGTGAAATAGTTGGTCCGATACGGATAGAACGTCTCTAATGCCTCCTGGGAGGTCTTGGCAACATGGATATAGCTGGTCACCGCGACTTTGAGCAGCCGGATCATGCCCAGCGCTCTCGCCCGCCCTCCGATAGAGGTCGACCAGAGGTACAAAGCGAGCAGAAGCGCCGCCAAAGATGCCCAGATTCATGGGCAAGCCCATGGTGCCAGCGCGGACTGCGCTCCGTGGGGTGCCGCCAACGGCAGCAATCCAGATGGGCAAGTGAGCTTGCATGGGACGAGGCGCGATCTGTGCCGCATGAAGCGCGGGACGGAAGCGACCCTGCCAGGTGATGCGTTCGGAGGCGTTCAACCGGGTCAGCAAGTCGATCTTTTCGGCGAACAGGTCGTCGTAGTCTTGCAGGTCAAAGCCAAACAGCTCGAAGGATTCGATGAAGGCGCCGCGACCGGCGATGATCTCGGCACGGCCATCGGAGAGCACATCCAGCGTGGCGAACTCCTCGAAGACGCGCACCGGATCGGCGGTGCTCAGAACGGTGGCGGTGCTGGTGAGACGGATGTGTTTGGTGGCCTGCGCAACCGTAGCCAGGACGACAGGCGGCGCTGAGGCGGCAATGGCCAGCCGATGATGCTCACCAAAGCCAAAGATATCCAGGCCAACTTCGTCGGCCATCATCGCCATGCGGATCACCTGTTTCAGGCGCTCGTGCGCACTGATCTGCTGGTGCGTGTGGGGGTCAGGAACGAGTTCACCGAAGGTATCGCTCCAACATCACTTCTCAAGCGGGTAGAGAGGAATAGTCATGAGAGAACCCTTTTGTAGAAAGATTGTTGATGTGTTCGTAATTATGACCTTCCATCCTGCTCTAGAGACTCATTTGTTTGCAGAAAGTATACTTTTTAGGTTTCGATGCACTGACCTCCTATTAAAACGTTAACGAATGCTCGTTAGAATTATGCTGATCAGACTTTATCGCATGTATATGGGTGAATTTCCATATATCCTCTACTTTCAGCACATCGAACCCAAGAGCCTGCAATCCGTTGCAAAAGGAGG
The DNA here is from genome assembly GCA_955652655.1 of uncultured Ktedonobacteraceae bacterium. GTDB lineage: Bacteria > Chloroflexota > Ktedonobacteria > Ktedonobacterales > Ktedonobacteraceae > UBA11361. The sequence continues at coordinate 6,551 of CATPCK010000303.1, forward strand.
CGCGATCGGTGAAGCGGGATGTGGCCTCGTAAATATGCAGGTGGCCATCTAGCTTGAGGGTGCGTCGAGCCTCCCTCAAATACTCGGTGAAATTCGCTCCCATCAGAGACAGCGAAAAGACAGCAACATCGAGTATTTCGTCTTCTACAGGGACGTGCGCTATGTCACACGTGATGACTTGCTCATTGATTGCGACATGATCGAAGCTATACACGGAGTGTGTTCCTGTAAGTGCTTCAGCAATTTGGGCTTCGCCACACCCGAAATCGCCGATGACATAGCCTTAGCGTTTCTTGATCCATTGCAGCATCTCCTCACAAGGGACGACCGTCCATTCTTTCCGGGCCACGCGATAGCGGGCATGATATGCCGCCCACTCTTCGGGATATGCCGCGAGTCTAGTGTGTGTGGTTTCACTCCTGGCCTGATTCCAAAGGCGATTCATCGAAGAGAAATCTCCATAGCGTGCATGTTTCGCATCTGGCTCATGTTCTGATACAGACAGCGGAATATGCACGGGAGTACGACTGACCTCAATCACATTTCCTGCCTCAAGGCGATCAAGCCAGCGCATCACATCTTGATACGCTTCTGCGGGAGTGCGCAGATGTCCTTCAGGGACCACACCGTCAACTGCTGCATCGGCCACGCTTTTTTTGAAGTGAAGACGTTGCATCTTCGATTCACACCATGACCAACGTTCCCCGTTCACCTCCGCAGATGTGAGCGGGATAACCATTGTGACTTTGTGCTGCGCTTGCCCCTGTCGGTATAAGCGGCCTTTCAGTTGTTCGAACTCGGCGTGTGTCCAGGGGAGAACATTGATAATCAGGTTGTTACAGACGTGCTGAAGCCGATCTATGCCGGTACCGATAGCACTCGAACCGATCAGCACGTCTAAATCTCCATCAATAAACTGCTTCAGTCCGCTCTTTTCCTCGCCTGTATAGAACCCCACGCGCCAACCGTCTTGCGTGAGGCTTTCATACAGTAATCTGTCAATACCTTGTATTAAATGGGAATAAATGAGCGTCTTCGGCCTTATATGCTCCCGAATAGCAGGCAGTCGAGCTCTCGTTAAAATCTGTTCAAGCTGTAAAACCGATCCGACATTTCGTAGCGCGCGGATGTCGTCAAGATAGGTGCTGCAATCGACGGGTATTTCGAGTTGGTCGTACTCGAGGTCATATTCTGGCATCCAGCGTATGCCCAGTTGCACTAGTTTCTGATGCAGAGACATACAATTGGCAACGGTTGCTGTAATTTCGATTTCATCATGCGCCAGTCCCGTCACCAACTCAACCATGCTTTTCCCTTCTTGAAGGTTATTGATAAAAGGTGTCGCTGAAAGTGCGAGGATATGGAGGTCAGCATTCTTCTTTCCTGCCTCGGAAACCAGTGCCATCACGAGTTGGCGGCGACGTGACATATCTTCTGCGCGACGCTGTTTGGTATAATGGATCTCATCTATTACGATAAAATCGAAGGATTCGTCATCCAACAGTATCTGAACCGTAGCCGCAGATGTAGGTTGCTGGAACGCTTCGTAGTTTACGATGAGATACCGTGGCTTGGTTGTCCTTTCGCCACGTTCAGGTATCTCCTCGTAAAGAGTCGACCAGTTGGGGGTCAATGTTTTTGTTGCCACGATGCTATCTGGAAAGACAGCTCGAATGCTGCTTGCCCACTCATCTACTACGCTGTTGGGGCAACAAATCAGCGTAAAGTGGGCATGAATAACTCGACTTGCAAGAATGGCGGAGAGTGTTTTCCCAGCACCAGTCCCTGACCAGTTGTCGATGCGTTTTTGTTGGAGGAGGCGAACGACGACGAGACGTTGCATGAGGTTGGGAAGTGCTCGTTGGCTATTGACCTGAAAGGCGTACCCTTCCGGAATCGCCAGTGATTGCGCGGCATCATACTCAAGCAGAAACCGCTGGGCCACCGTCTCTGCGTATGTATCGCCATGGAATGCTCGTGCTTGCGAGACGGCAGCTTCTGCATCATGGAAGGCATGCTTCCATAGTTTGGCAACGACGGAGGTGGTCAAAAATTCGACAGCTTCCTCATCGGCGGAAGAAATGACACGAGATGAAAGAGCGCCGAGTACGTCGGACGCCTCAACAAGAGGGAACGCTTGTGAATCTAATGCGAGAGGATGACGGTCGTCGTGCATCTCAGGATAAATATTCGCAGGCAATTCATTCTCGCAGGATTCTTCTCCTGCCTGTTCGTACGCTTCGAGCGTGTAGTGTGGATCGTTGAAAAACACATCAACGAGTGATGGCTCTTTTTGCGCGAATTTTTCAAATTCCCTTTGGGGAAAACGGCCTGTGGCTAACGCTCTGATAAAGCTTCTATATCCCGCTTTTGGAGCAAGCAACCCATTCGGCTGAAAAAGGAGGTACAGTTCTGCAGCGGTGAACGTTTCTATATGCTGTTGTATTGCTTGCACGAAGACACGAATGCGTTCTAATGTCCAACCATGGCCGCAAGAGGGACAACCAGTGCCTCTGACCCGGTCGGCAACCTTGGCTGGCCACTCATGCAGCGGGTTGATTGAGCACTGCCACCAGACCAGTTTTTCAGACCCGGCGACGACCTGCTCAGGGGACAATGTGCCATTTCTCGTGGGATGCCATTCTTTAGCCAACGCGGGGCGTACCGTTGCTACACAATTAGTCATGGACACCTTCCTGCCAGAGCAGCAAGGGCACCCCCTTTTATC
>CATPCK010000304.1 GCA_955652655.1 uncultured Ktedonobacteraceae bacterium
GGGCGAATACATATACAGGTACAGCAACGCCATGACGATCACAAACACCAGCCAGATCAGATGTCCATTTCTCATGCGCTTCACCTCCTACCATTGGCTTGCCATGCGGCGACTGGTGTGACCAGCCTGTTGTGGACGATAGACATTCAACCCCACTTTGACCGCTTCCCATCCAGGCACCGCCACATTGCCACCGGTTGTCGCAATGATGACCGACTTCCCACTGGACGACACCCCAAGCTCCTGGCTGAGATCAACCCGAATGATCAACTGATCACCCTCAACTTCAAACTCAACATTCTGCATAGGCTTCCTCCTTTGCTGCCCTAATGGCTTGCTATCACAGCTCCATAACGCTGGTTGAGACGCCAGCATGTCCAACATAAATTGCCATAGAGAACGTAGTTATGGGTTTGATGCAGTGCATTCCCACATCCGTCGCAGGAGTACAACAATCGATGCACTCGCTGAGCATACCGACCAAACCGCTCTTCCACCCAATCATGCCGCCGTTGTCTTCCATGCTGTTCACTCATAAGCCCTCCTTGCACTCATGGCTTACTATAGCTACTTCACTCCTCCAATCCCTTGGAAATTTTGTACTGTGTAAAGGATACCTCGCCTGTGCTTCGTAGTCAATATAAAATAAGACTAATTTGTCTCATAATGTATTGACAAAATTGGCCTTTTTATGCTACAATTCTCGTAATCAAGATCACATTTGAGACAGGCTTGCTGTCAATAAATTTAGAGACAGCAGTGATGAGAAAGAAGAGACCATGAGGAAATTTGCACAAATTCTGACAAAATACGTAGAAGCTTCAGGGATGAAACAAACACGAGTTGCTTCAATCGCAAGTATCAGCTACAACTATCTTCAGCGCCTCTTGAGTGGAGACCGTAACCCGAGTGAACAAGTCGTGTACAAACTGACAGAGGCATTGCATCTTTCCGTTGAACAAACAGGTGAGCTCTTAGCAGCTGCTGGCTATGCCCCTCCCATGAATCTCCTTCAACCAGTTCCAGTTCGGGAGCAATCCAGCATCATTCCTTCTGCATCACTGAAAGAGAGCAATCCAGCAACCATCATAACTCAGCAATTCTATCGCCTCACCCAAGAAATACCTGAAACATTGCAGGCGCAGTTTTTCGAAGAAATGAGACATTTACTTGGGTATGCGCGCTACAAATATATCCTCAGTGGAGGCGCGAGCCTGCTTGATCTCAACCTCACACGTTCTCAATTCGCTCTTGCCGAGCAGACGGCTGATACAAGTCAGCACGACCAATCCTATCTCGATATGATTGCTCAGCTGATAGGAGAACTCCATACTGAGCCAGAAAAGGAAGATCATCAAGAAACAGAAGCGGTATCGCAACCTCCAGAAGCACTTGAGGATATGCTTTCAGCAATTGATCGTCTGACGGGCAATATCCTGGCCGGAGAGGTATCAGCAGGAAATTATCAACCGCAGCTCATCATGCAGATGTTTGAGATGTTACGCGAGGGCGCACCCTGGGAAATTCGTCGCCGTATCGCTGAGGCACTGCCAGGCCTCTGCAAACTTGACATCTCAGGTGCAGAACAACTCATGGAGACGCTCCGTCTCGATCACGACGACACTCGCGGAGTCGATATCCGTCGCCGCGTCATAGAAGCTTTACCCATCCTTTTCGAGGTTTCACCGCTCTCTTTGCCAATCGTTCTTCAACTATTACGCCCACGACAAGGCGATGATATCTATGTTGCGCTCGCGAGCATTGAGGCATATGGGGATATCCAGACGAAAGCGAAGCAGCTCCTCGAAAACGCTTCAAATAAACCACATGAAGAGGATCTCCGTGAAGTGGAATCGCTTGCAACCATCTTGCAACAAGGTCAGATGGAAATAGCGAAAGCTCAGCGTCAACTAATCACGAGTTGGGAAGGAACTGAACGAGAATGCCTCCAATTCTCCCTGGCACTCCATAATCTGCTGTGTGCACCTGATACAATGTTGATCTCGCTGCGAGAAGGGTTACAATCTCCTGAGAAACTGATACAATATGCAGCGACACGCTACTTAGAGCGCGTCTTACATGCTAGACCACTGGAAACGCTCGACCTCTATCAAATGGTCCTGCACAGTACCATGCGACGGAATATTCGCCGAACGGTCGCCAAAGCGTTACCAGCACTCTTACACTGTCTGCAAGAGACGTCACTTTCAACGCGAGCACACGCTCGTGCTGTCATCAGCGATTTAGCTGTTGATCCCGACATGTATATTCGCCGAGCTGTCGCAGACCACGCCATGCAGATTTTCTATATTGACCGGGAGTTCTTACTCATCCTCCTTCGTCACATGCAGAAAGATATAGACCCGGCGATTCGCCATCGTTTGCAACCAGTCGCCTTACGTTTGGCCCAAGTCTGGCTCATCTGGTATGCCGAGACAGCAGGTCTCGTTGATACCAAGCATACAAAGCGTAATCAGAAGAAAGCACTCGCACCGTTCGGAGAGTAAAGATGACGACCATGAATACCAAAATAGCTTCTGTCGCCGTGGCGTTTCTTGCAAGTGATGTGAATCGCTTTAGTATCAATGCCTTAACCGGTGCTATAGAACAAGATCCAGATCTCCAAGTCACCTTGAGCTTTCCCCATCCGCGCTCGGCCACGACATGCCAGGCAGAGATAGAGCAGCTGGTACAGCGTGTAGGACCATCCGGTACCGTGGTGGTGGCTTTCAGCTTTATGAGTTCGGCACTGGTCACAACGACACAGTTGTTACACCAATTGCAAGAAGGACTGGTCAGCCGACGCCATCAACTGCTCTTTGTTGCTGGAGGACCTCACGCATCAGGGGACGCAGTAGGCACGCTCGCCATGGGATTTGACGTGGTATTCATTGGGGAAAGTGAATATTCGTTTCTCGCATTTCTTCACCGGCTCACAGAGAAACGGTGTGATTTCCAGGATATTCGAGGACTGGCATTTCTGGCAGAGGACAGCACAGGAAAAAAGCGAGTGATGCGTACTGGAAGGGCTCCGCTGATTGAACTCAACGAACACTATCCCAGCATCGGTGTACAGCATCACCGTCTGGGAGCTATCGAAATTGGGCGAGGATGTCCGCATGCATGTGGCTTCTGTCAGACGCCTTTCTTACACGGAGCCCGAATGCGCTATCGCTCACTCGAGAATACGTTGGAACATATTGAACAGCTCGTACAAGCAGGGTTCAAGGATATCCGTTTTACGACGCCAAACGCTCTGGCATATCTCTCCGATGATGGAGTACACCCTGACTACACACGATTGGAGCAGGCACTCAGAGCGATGCACGAGGTTGCAGGCAAGGCAAGGATTAAGTTTGGAGAGTTCCCCAGCGAGATGCGTCCTGAACACATCACACCTGAACTGGCACAACTCATTGACCGCTATTCCGATGCGTCTTACATTGCGATCGGTGCCCAGTCGGGCAGTGAACCCATGCTCGAAGCCATGCACCGGGAACACGATGTCGCCGCGGTCGAGCGCGCGGTCTCCTGCCTAGTGAAATACTGCCATAAGCTCAAGAAAATCTATGTGGACTTCATTGCCGGACTGCCACATGAAACTGCCCAGGATGAGACTTTAAGCCAGCATTTGATGGAACGGCTCACACGCATGAGTCCAAAGGTCTGTATCCACAGCCATACCTTCATGCCACTTCCAGGCACGCCGATGCAGTACATGCCACCTGGTTCAGTCGGTAAGACGACACGTGCGACATTTGAAAAACTCTCAAAACGCGGCCAGGAGTGGGGAGACTGGCAGGAGCAGGAAGAAATTGCGCATGCAATCACTGAGTTTCGCCGGGAGGTGCGTGGAGAAGTTTCCTCTCTTCGCAGAAGTAGTCCATCATGAAAAAACGAGAAACCATCTCTGCCGCCATCGAAGAAACCTTTGACCAACAAGTTGATTTCCTCCAACGCCTAGTCCAGACGAAGAGTACAAAACCTTTCACATCTGAGACCTCTTCTCCCACAGCTCCAGTAGAACGAGAAGTAGCACAGATGATTCAACAGGAACTGCACCGCTTGGGCTTCAAAGCAGAGCTGTACGGCGGCTCATCTCAACGTCCAAATGTGCTTTGCCATGTTCCAGGATCAGGCAATTCAGAGAAAACCCTTATTCTCACGACACACATGGATACCGTTGAACCAGTCGATTACACACGTGACCCATGGGGAGGGCAGATCGAAGAAGGTCGGCTGTATGGAGTGGGAGCGGCAGATGCGAAAGCGCAAATTGCCACATTCATCTATGCCGCCCACGCAATGCGCAAGGCAGGTATCACTTTAGGTGGCAAACTTACACTCGCCTTCGTCGTCGATGAAGAGCCTGGTGCCTGCTCACCGTACGGTACACAATACCTGTTAGAGCAGGGATTACTACGCGGAGATGCTGCCATCATTGGAGAACCTGGTAACAAGATCATCGCCATCGGGCACCGAGGTCTCTATCGTTTCCGTCTAACCATTTACGGTGAAGCAACCCATACTGGTATACGGGCGTGGGAACAAGGAACACGTGGACATAATGCGATCCTCGATATGGCACGCGTATCTGTAGCACTCTCAGAGTGCCCACTCCCTACAAGTAGTTCAGCAGCCTTTCCAAATAGAAAATCTGTCTTGACCTTCCCCACGCTCATTCATGGGGGAACCGGCATCAACGTTGTCCCCAGTTCATGTGAGGCATACGGAGATGCACGTTTGTTACCTGGCATATCCGCTGAGGAAATCAAGCAACTCATCAAGGATCAACTCGCAATGCTCTCTATTTCAAAGTATCGCCTTGACGACCTCCTTGTTGTACCAGCAGTAGAGACAAGCCATGAGAGTGAAGTCGTTCAGGCCATCACAGCAGCTGTAGAAGCTACTACAGGTATACAACCTCGATTAGAGGGAGGTGGCCCGACATGTGACGGCTGGATGTTCATTACAAGAGGGATTCCCGCTGTCTGTGGATATGGTGTCAGGTGTGGAGGCGTGCATGGGGCTGATGAATGGGTAGACTTGAATAGCATGCGAACAATTACAGAAATATTCGCTCATACGATTTTACACTATCTTGGTGCAAGTTAGCAGTCTAAAACATACTATTGGCTTGCTTAGACAAGTAAAGAAAAACTGAAGAATAATAGTAGTATTATATACATGAAAGGGTATAAACCCGCGCGGTACAACCCCACTAAAAGATATTGTTGGCGAAGTGCCCTCAGCTAGGCGGCAGCCGCAGATTGCGCAGAAGCAATCAGCCTAGCGAAGCGAGAGGTGGGCGTCGAAGCATGGATGTCCCCTGCTATCCAGGCACAAGCCCGAAGGACGTTCATAGCAGTGGCCGTAAGAAATGCCTGAAGCCGAAGCTTTTTGCTGCCGATGTAGCGTGCGCGGCGCATGTCGCAGGTTCGCACCGCTTGAGCAATCGTCCCTTCCACCCCGGCCCGTTTGGCATAGATCGTTCGAAACTCAGGGGTCAGTTCACGCTCACGGGCCTCATGAAGAGCATGATAGGCCTGCTCATTGGGCTGTAAGATAAGCACACGTGCAGGACTGTGAGTACACTGAGCATGGAAGGGACACGCCTGACAGACCGCCTGAGGAAACCGCACCCGAATGACCGCTTTGCCATGCCGATCGGGAATGATGCCCCAACTCTGACTGGTCTGCGAAGTTGGGCAAGTCACCTGGTGAGCCTGCCAATCAATGCTGAACTGGCTGTGATCAAAGCCAAAAGCCTCCTTGGCTTGCCAACTCACATCTGGGGGCACAGGCCCGACGACATCCACTTGATAGCGGTTCTGACTCTGGGCAAGCACCTCCGCATCGACATATCCCATATCCACCAGATGCTGATCGGGAAGCAACTCATGCTCCGCTAACTGCTCATGAAGCTCTCCCATGACCTCTCCATCTGGTGTCGTGGCGGCAGTGGTGGTGACCTCGACAATGAGATGCGGCTCATCGGTCTCACACGTCTCGGTGAAATGCACCTTGTACCCGGTCCATGTCGTGCTCTTCTTCCGGCTGTAGCGCGCCTCGACATCATAGGGCGAAGTGATGAGCAGTGCTGATGGCGGCAGTTCTTGATCGGAGCGCCAGGGAGTGCCTTGCTCACTAGCATGATAGTGCTGTATCCAGACACACCGCAACGTGTCAATGGCTTCCAATTCCTGCAACCATGCCGGACTCGTCTTGGCATAGACCTTTTCTAAGAGGGTCCGACCATCCATCCCAATGGTTTCAGCCAGGCTCACCCGCGCCGTCGCTTCTTTAGGAAGACGAAAATCGCTGAAGCGTCTGCGATACCGCTCTGCCCAATCCGGATCCATCTGCTCTAGCAGCCAGTCGGGAGCGACTTCTGCCAGGACATTGAGCGCATGACGCATCGTTTCTCCCACACATTCCAGGCGACGGAGCGTTCGAATGGCTGCAAGCACGTGCGTTGAATCGGTTCGTTGTTTCCCTCTTGCTTTGATCCATCCGCGCTCTCGACACCGCTCCAGCAGGAGATCGAAGAGACGGCGCTCTGCTCCATTGGCTAGCAGGCGACTCCGAAATTCCGAGAGCACCGAGAAGTCAAAACCAGGGTGGGTGAGTTCCAAGCTTAACGCGTACTTCCAGTCGATCCGCGTGCGTACGGCATCAGCGGCTTGTCTGTCGGTCAGCCCTTCGGCATATTGCATGACGGTCACCAAGGCGAGACGCCAAGGCTCCAGTGCCGGTTGACCATGGGTTGGAAACAGATCAAGAAAATCTTGATCTTGATACAGTGTTCCTAATTCATCACGCATCTGCATGTAGACGTTTCCCTGTGGAAGTACTGCATGTGCTACACGGGCCGTTTCTTCGGGTATGGCTAGTATTGGTTGTGGATGTAACGACATCTGCTCCCTCCTGGTTGTCTTGACTGCTTCCTCCCCTCAGTATCTCATATTTCTCACCCTTGCCTCTCTGGCACTTCGCCAACAATATCACCCGGTGAAAAGGGAAGGAGGACTTGAAAAACCAAGCGTTCATGGGCATTCTGTAAGATATGCAAACCCAACCAGAGCCGATGGACGCGTCACAACAATTTTGCTCCAATGAGGCGTGTTCCGCAAGAGGCAAAATCGAAGAGGGCAACATTCGTATTCATTCCTACCACCCACAACGCTATCGCTGTCAGAGGTGTAAGAAGACCTTTAGTGCACGACGAGGCACCCTGATGGAGGGACTACGCACCCCAGCAGAACTGGTGATGAGAGTGGTTATTTTACTGGCCTATGGCTGCCCCACCCAGGCGATTGTGCATGCGTATGAGGTGGATGAACGGACGGTAGCAGAGTGGCAAAAGCGAGCAGGAAAGCACTGTCAGAAGGTGCATCAGGCCATCGTCGGGCAAGGTAGGGTGGACGCACACCATGTACAGGCCGACGAAATCCGCGTCAAAGGATGCCAGATGATTGCCTGGATGGGCTTGGCAATCGACGTTTCCACGCGCTTATGGATGGCAGGAGTGGTGAGCAGAGAGCGAGATAAGGCCTTGGCAGATCAGTTGTTGCAACGGGTTCGCGCCTGTTGCCAAGGCATCGGAGCGAGGCTTTTCTGTACGGATGGGTGGGCAGCCTACCCCAACAGCATCAAACGTGCGTTTCGAGAAAAAGTCAAAAAGACCGCAGGACGTGGAAGAGCGCATTTAGAGGTGTGGCCCGATCTGTGTATTGCGACGGTGATCAAACACGTGAAGAAACACCGCCTCATCGAAGTTACTCGCAAGATGACGTTGGGAACGCTTGAGCAAGCGCAGAAGCTGCTTCAGGCGACCTTGGGAGGAACCGAGCTGAACACCTCCTTTATTGAGCGGTTCAATGGAACCATGCGGGAACGCTTGGCTTGCCTCACGCGCAAATGTCGGCATGCTGCTCGTCGTCTGGAGACCATCGAGGCGGGAATGTATCTCATCGGAGGTACCTACAATTTTTGCTTTCCGCATCACGAGTTGAGCACTTCCAAACATCTTGGGCATCCGTGCACACCGGCTATGGCGGCTGGACTCACCGACCATATCTGGAGCGTCTCTGAGTTGCTTCAGTATAAGGTCGCGCCCACTCCTTGGGTGGAACCCAAACGAGTGCGACGACGTGGGAAAGCATCTGTCTGTGATCAGACACTCCCAAAACGACCGCGAGGGCGTCGAAGCCTCCATCCTTTACCAGATCCAACTCTGCCCAAACGCCCACGAGGTCGCCCTCCTAAGGTCGCTTGAGCATGTTCATCGGTTAGTGGGAGTGTACCTCGCTACCTTGAATATGTCAGAATAGAGGGTACACCATACTTTCCGCTCACACGATCAGCTTCGACGATCTTCTATCTCCCACATGTGATCGACCACATGCCACGCCATGCGACTGACCGCATAGCTGGCGTACCATCCACCAGAAACCAGAGGTTCGCCGGGAGAGGGCTTCGAGAGCACGGCTGCGATCTCTTCTCGCATAGCTTTGAGAGCGCTCGTGTCGTTCATCTCGAACGGCTTGTGCCGTACCCCGATCTTGCGCGCATAAGCCCGTTCGGCTTCGATGACGTGACGCCATATCTGGTCTCGGTCGCGACCTCCACCACGCGGACCTTTGCGCAGTTTTGCCGGAGAGGTCGCGACAACCTCTTCCAGCATGTCCCACGATGCACGCAGGAGCGCTCCATTGCGCTGCGCGGTAGTCGCATCGATTGGTCTGGTTTCGGCAGAAGCTAGAGCCGAAGGTACTCCCGAGGCAGTGTTGGCATCCCCTTGGAGACGTTCAACAACCACGAGATCGCCAGGTGCAAAATCCCGCCCTGCCCGCTGCGCGATCAGCCGATAGCGCGCCTCGGTATCGATCAACGCCTGCACAGCCTCCGCCTCGCTCGTGCGGACCCGGCACCAACCGGGCCACTCCAGCGACCAGGCAATGGCCCTTTTTCCATCCAGTTCTACATAGATATCGGTCATGCCTCTTTTCTCCAATCTGTGATGCGTTGAGATGTGACACCAGATACGACTCCCTCTTGTCGAGTAGCTTATTATACCAGGTTTTGTTAGCTCATCGTCATGCTTTGTTGTGAGGCGAGCTTGTGCCAACCAAACAAATGGGGGTTCCTGTAGCAACCTGGAAAAAAACCAACGGTAAGCAAAGGAGAACGATACAGCCATCTGAAACAGTGGTCGAGGGTAAAACCCACGAAAATCACGCTCATTTCACCAAGTCTTCACCACTTCATGTGGCTCTACCAACCCGCGCCAGTTCTAGCTAATTTTTCCTCATCCCCACTTCTTTCTGTCTTTATTATTGACACGCTCAGCACTACATGTTACTATTGATGTGGCTCGTATCCTTTCCCCAATGGTAACTCACTGTCGAGTTACTATGTCTACTATTGTTCAGTGTTTTAAGAACGGTTGTAAACTTGTAAGGAGGAACTACGATGTCTCTTATTCCTCGGTTACGATGGTCAGGGGTGGCCATCGCCTCGTTTATCCTCTCCCTCTTGTTTGTCCTCTCATTCACGCTTGTCGCATTTGCTAATGAACCTTTGACGAGGATTAGCAGCGACCCGTACACCAACCCGGACAGTATGCACAAAACGGAGGTTGAACCTGACTCTTTTGCCTTTGGCAACACGGTCGTTTCCGCCTTCCAGGTTGGTCGCTTCTTCAATGGTGGCGCCACCAATATCGGTTGGGCGACGTCCACCAATGGTGGAGGAACCTGGGTTCACGGCTTCCTGCCCAATACTACTATCAACGCAAATCCGCCTGGCATATATGCACGTGCCAGTGATTCCTCGGTGGCCTACGACGCCAAGCACAAGGTCTGGCTCATCTCCTACCTGGGACTCAAGAATCCTGTTCCCTCAGTAGTAGATGTACTGGTCAGCCGCTCGACCGATGGGGGACTGACCTGGGGCAATCCCGTCCCGGTGGCTGCAAACGGCCAATTTTACGACAAAAACTGGACCGTCTGCGATAATACGCGCAGCAGCCCGCACTTCGGAAACTGCTACACGGAGTTTGACAACGCTTCGAATGGGGATCTCGAACAGATGAGCACCTCCAGTGACGGTGGACTGACCTGGGGACCTCCCACGCCCACGGCGGATATGTCTCATGGTCTCGGCGGACAGCCTGTGGTTCAGCCCAATGGGACCGTGATCGTGCCTTACATGGGCTTGGACTCTTCCGTCTTTGCCTTTACTATCTCGTCTTTCATGTCCACTGATGGAGGTCTAACCTGGAGCGCGAGCACGCTTGTCTCAGAGGGTGACTTTCATCATCCCAATGGGAACATCCGCGCGAGTTTTCCTATCCCAGATGCCGAAATTGACAAGTCGGGGAAGGTGTATGTCGTCTGGTCAGACTGTCGCTTTGAAGCCGGCTGCGCTTACAGTGATATCGTGCTGAGTACCTCGAAGAATGGTACGACGTGGACGCCAGTGAAGCGCATCCCCATCAACCCGGTTGGCAGGAACGTCGACCATTTTATCAACGGTCTGGCCGTGGATAGCAGTACGCCTAGCAAGTCTGCCCACCTGGGGCTGACTTACTACTTTTATCCGAATGCGAACTGTACCCCATCCACTTGTCAACTTGATGTTGGTTTCATCTCATCAACCAATGGTGGAACGAGTTGGAGCAAGGCAGAGCAACTGGCTGGGCCGATGAGGGTCCCATGGGCACCACTCACCACGCAAGGATACATGGTGGGTGATTACATCTCAACTTCTATTGCACCAGGTGATGACGATGCCACTCCGGTCTTTGCGGTGGCTCAGCGGCCAACCGGGGCACCAGCTTGCGATAGCGCGACCTATCCAGCCGTCGTTTGTCACGTAGCCATATACTCGACGCAGGAAGATATTCTGCAACTAGTGGGCGGCACAAACACATCCACGGATGCTCCTGTAGCCACCACGCACCGTACATCAGCAGCTTCTTCCTCTCTCCCTACTGACTATTAAGAGTCTGAATGTCCCTCAAGAGAGGATATTCTCTAGTGAGCCCAGGGCGTTGTTCCTCATTGGAGCAACGCCCTCCTTTTCCCTCTTTGAAACGCGAGGGCATCCAGAGCTAGTGCTCTGTTCCTTAAATGTAGTAAGAAAAGAGACGGCCTTGTAGAGCCAACTTACGCCACTTCCCCAACGTATTACACCTCTGGCAATGAGCGAATAGAGCAGGAGAAGCCAGAGATGCAACCAGGAACGACAGCGGTACAGGCCTGCTATCTTGCGCAAACCGTTCCGCTGGTGCACCTGATCACTCCACCGCTCGCGCTCTCCTCTCACAGGATTGCGAGCAAACGAGAGGGGAGGAATAGTCCAGTGCTATTCTTCCCCTCTCGGCTCTTCTCTCACGAACATGAGCGAGATTGATACCCGCCTACACGTGCGTGTGTGCCTCGAAGGGCTGTGGTTCACCAAGTCGACCATCAGACCATGCCAGGTAGAGCTTCAGTCCGGTGTAGGGAGAGCTCGGTGTGGCGATGACATAGTTATCCGTGTAGTCCCCGAAGTTCGGGATGATGTCTGAGGAGACATTGAGCCAGTCGGTCGCGACCGTCGTCACCAGGACGTTCGCCGGGGTGCTCCTCGTACGAGGATTGACACTGCGTGCCGCATAGTAATTGGTGACAGCCGTGTTCGCCGAGGAGCGACCGTAGAACGAGATATTCAGGTTGCCGTTGGCATCGGTGTTGCGCAGGGCCGGGAGCATGTGCCAGCCTCCGGTGCTGCTATTCATGCGCACAGGCGTTACCTGTACCCCACTAAGCGTCACCAGGTTAAAGCTCTGTAGGAGAATGTCACCAGCCGGATGCAAACGGGCGTCATTCCAGACAATGCTCACCGTTCCCGAAGGATGGCTGACAGCGATACGTGGGAAGTCGTTCATCGGGAAGCGGTTATAGCCGGGGATGAAGGCGGCTTGCATCGAGACGATGGAGACCGCGTTTGTCTTTGCCGGACCGGTACAAGAAGACGTGGGTGTCAACGTCAAGCAGGAGGAAGGAATGTAGTTCACCACATTCTGCACAGGTACACCGGCACAGGGACCACCAAACAGGGCGGCATTATTGTGCTCATAGGCAACATACACATTGCCCGTCGCCACGTCTACCGCCGGGTAGGATCCCTCATTCTCACAGAAATTGGCATCGACGGGAGCGATGGTGAGATAGGATGCTGCTGGGGCAGCCGTTGAACCATTTGCGCCATTGAAACAGACAGGGTTGCCCGCTGTGCCACCGGCAGGCCCCGTACCACTAGTCGCAGTGCCGATGTCGCAGACGGCAAGCTGTTCGAGTGTACCACCATTGATGGCGAACTCGGTATACGACACATAGAGCCGGCCGCGTACCGGGTCAATTGAGAAGAACTCCTTGTCGAGGAAGGAGCAGAAGCCTAAGGTCGGATTGCATTGCGAACTCGCTGCGATGACGATGGGCTGGCTGCAGCTTATCGTTGCGCTCGTGCCGCTGCCGTTTACCGCACAGGCGTTCAGCGCAATTTTTGAGCGTTGGTCGGTGGCCGTGAAGGAAGGATTGAACAGGCTCCCGACGTAAAAGTACGCCGTGCCGCCAGGGCGCCAGGTCTCTACGGTTGGATCACCCTGTAAGGTGTCCTGGCTACAGTTGGTATTGGGTAGTCCCCCCTCGTCCGTGAAGGAAGCTCCCCCGTTCGTCGAGAATCCGTATCCTGTGCCTTCTTCTTTGAATCCAGGGGAAGGACAGGGAGAGAAAAACGCGGTGGCATCGTTCCACGCCTCAACGACATAGGGGCCGACACCGGCAATGGACGTCTCCGATTGTCCATAGGCCTGTACGCCTGCTGGACTACGATCCTCAGCTGGATTGGCCGCATTGACGTTGGTGCTGACCTTCGTGGTCACGCCCGCTGAATGGGTTGCTGGGCCGCTGGCATGTGGACCGAAGCAGTACATTTGTGCGCCTGATGAAGCCCAGTACTGCTTGTTCAGACCGGCACAGAAATGCTCCTTGGTCGAGGTGCCCCCACCTGACGCATGAGCGATGTGCGATGGGTTGCTACTGAAGAGGAAGCCACCCGTAAAGGCGACGACAAGCATGAGAGCAACCTTTACGGCAAGGATGCTTTGGCGATTGAGCAATCGCTTCATGAAAGAGATCTCCTGACTTTTTCTCTTCCGCTGTTTTTGCCCCTGCTTCCAGCAATGCACCTCGTGTTCTGAACAGCAGGGCAAGCAAGCAGAAAAACAATACATAGTAGAGAAACCAGGTGTACACCGACATCCCCTTGTCGGCGAAGAGTCCGCTCTCTCCGGCATTACACAAGGCTGTTGCCGGCGGTAGAAACTATTGGTAAAGCAAGTGAACCGCGTGAAATGAAGGCGTGAGCAGACCCAGGAGGAGCACTCGACTCCTTCCCCCAGACAGTAGTATACCTTATATAATTATACGTGTCAAGTACTTATATAGTCGTGAATACATAAATACACAAAGATACATTGTGGTATGATTTGAATGCTATTGAAACGCTTCGTCTGTATCCGCTGAAAGGGAGATATACTCTATAACTCATAGACAACGAAATACCTGAATGTGCTGCCTCCGTTACCTGCGATAGATACAAAAACAAGGGGAAAGTAGTACGGGCTGGCCCCATAAGGCCATCTCTTTTCTTAGCACATTTTAAGGAATGGAGTACTAAGCTAGACTTTATCCAAATTACGCCGCGAAAGCGAGCGTATCCACGAAGCGATCAAAGAGCACCCGTGGAATTTCCACGACATCGGGTTTTGCAGACGACATGCAAGAAAAGGTGACGGGCCACAGATGTTGCCGAACAAAAGCAAGGGTATCCGAGAAAGTTGGCAGTGCTTTGGTATACCAAGCAGCCTGGCGAACAGGAAAAGGTTTCGTGCCCAACAACTGATGGGCAAAAATGGTGACAAGCGAAAACAGCCCCACAAGGGCCGGAGTCGTTCGCAAAATAGCCAGATCCGACCACTGCCGCTGAGTCTCCACGCCAAGATGGGTCCGTACTTCATGGAAAGTCACCTCGACCTGCCAACGCAAAACAAACCAGGGAATGATCTGTGTGGGATCAGCGTTTTGATCGGTGCAGAGCAGCGCTTGTGGAGCGAACTTGCCTTCTGGGTCACGAATGAGCACCCAACGGATGGGAACAGGGGGAACACCGGCATGATACCAAAGAGCGGTTCCCGTCGCGACCTCAATCTCTCGCATCACGCCTCCATACCAGGCCACTGTGAGCTTCTGCCAGTCCACTTTGGGATCAGCCAACCGTTTGGCAAGCGTGGGCTGGCGTTTTCCTTTCAGTGCAGGACGGCCTTTGGTGCTGCTCGTGCGTTCGGGAGCAGGATCATACAAAGCCGCATCCAAACGCAGTCGCGTGATGACGGTTACTTGGGGCAAACGGATCACCGCTGCCAAGAAATCGAGCACCGCATAGCTGCCATCAGCCACCACCACCAGTGCCCGCTTGGGCAGCCAGCGACAGAGTTGTCGGATCATCTGTCTTGCCCAATCGGTGATGGTCTTGTGTCTCTTGTGGCGCTGTTCATGATATCGCTCCGATGGAGCAAGCACCGTCAAAAACGGCAAGGCCCAGACCCGCTTGGCCCACGGAACCGGCGTCAGCAGCATCATGGATATCCAGCGCAACCCACTGGTTTTCACAAAGAATTCCTTGCTAGATCGAACCGGATCACGATAGATCCCTCGTGCCGCAATCTTACGTCCTCGACGCCGCTCAATCGTTTCATCGATCCCGACGACAACTGGGTCGTTTGCTGGAACAAACAGTTGGACAAGCAACAGCAACAGAAGACGGCTTACCTCTCGACTCGACCATTTCGCTCGATTAAGCACGCGATGGTAATTCTGGAACTGTTTCTCATTTTGCTGTCCCATCACTCGCAAAATCGCAGCCACGGTTCGTTCTCCGGGGGTCAAGATCGCTCCGATCAACAGCACTTTGGCCCATTCCCACATGCGTTCGCTAAAAGCCGCTTCAAAGTGGCGCAACACCTGTATAATCCTTTTAGGCAGATTGAGCATTTCTCATCTCTTTTCATTTGTACGAATTTTGAGAGAAGCTTACTCTGCCTTTCGTTTTTTGTCTAGCCAATGGATAAAGTCTAGTCAAGAAAGTCTTCGACCCACAGCGGACTACTATCCAGGGCAGCACGCAAGGGACCACTTCCAAAGGCTCCCGTCTCCCTGGCCACCTCAATAGTTCGCTCGATCAGGCATTGATCCATATTCGCCGCGCGGAGTCGTTTACGAAAGGCAATCAGCGTCCCTTTACTGAAGGGAGGCTCCTGTGTATCGTTACAGTCTAATACCAGCTGCCAACGGCGATCCATTGTACTGGCTTCGATCACCTCATCATCGGAAACCCCTATATAGGCCTGTAGGATCGTTGCCATGGCTAAGAGTGCTGGGGGAACGGGCGGCTGCCCTCGCTGACTCTCTTGATAGAGGCTGGCTAGCGCTTGCTGAAAGGCCTCGTCGAACACTTCGTGACGATGCTGCCGAAGAAAGACAAACAATTTGGCTCGTCGAATACGCTTGATGATCGTTTGTTCTGTTGCTGAGAGTTCAATTGGCGGTCGCCAATAGACGGGTCGCATGATCCGGTTCCTCCTTTTCCGCCGAACAAGACAGATCGGTTATTTCAGTGGGAGTCTCAAGAAAGTGACCTCCTAAAAACTTCAGGCACTTAAAAGGTTCAGCTGGCTTCATCTTTTTGATTCATGGTTAGCTTTATGAACACGTGTACATTATTAATAGGGATAGTATCATCCTTTTCGTTCCTTGTCAAGAAGACGGGTACAACCACATTATGACTTTCTTGGCGAAGGAAAGAACGAGTGCAATGCGGCGGCATGGGCCCGAGCAGGGCGACCACAAGGGATCGCTCCGACCATGGACGAACGGGCCTGAACAGCAGCTTCGTAGCATAGTAGGGGCGATCCCTTGTGGTCGCCATCTGGATGCTGTTCTCTCATTTCCACCAGAGCTGTCATTCGCTACCATCACTTAATGTGATTGTTCCAGAAGACGTGACCACTTGACAAAACCTCTCTGTCGATATGATACTAGAGACAGAGAATAGAACACGTATGCATACTTGGCGAGGAGGTTTCATATGGTCACGAGCGAGGAGGTCGCCCGTTTAGCAGGCGTATCTCGTGCAACGGTTTCGCGTGCTCTCAACGGATCAGCCCGGGTGAGCGACGAGGCGAGAGAGCGTGTTCATTCCGCAATCGCTGCACTTGGATACGAACCGGATGTGATCGCCCAGAGCCTGGTTCGACAAAGCTCCCGTGTGATTGCTGTAAGCTTCTTTGCTGAAGACAACGAACTGCCCCTTTCACGGCTTGGAGAAACCGCACAATACTTCTACCTGAATGTGCTGAAAAACATTGAGAGTGAGGCTATTTCATTGGGCTATGATTTGCTTTTACCTTCACGCCCACACGGCAAATCTCCAGAGAACTACGTGCGTAGCTTGCAGACACGGCGTGTCGCCGGGTGCATCATGCTCCATGCAGCCAATTCACGCACCCAGGTTCTGATCCATTCGCCCATTCCCACCGTGTTCATCGATAAGATGGGTCAAGGGAGCCATGCCACCTACGTCAAATCGGATAACATCGATGGCGCTCGTCAGGCGACTGAGCATTTGCTTTCACTTGGTCACCGGCGCATTGCCTTCCTGATTGGGCAAACTACCGATCTCGCTGGCCTGGAGCGTCTGCTCGGATGTCAACAGGTTCTGGCGCAGGCAGGTATCACTCCAGATCCCGGTTTGGTGCGTCAATCAGGCTGGAATATTGAAGAGGCCTACGAGGCAGCCAGATTCCTCTTAGCCGAGTGCCACGGCTTTACTGCTATCGTTGCCGGAAGCGATTTCATGGCTATAGGTATTCTTCGTGCGCTTTCGGAGCAAGGGTTACGTGTTCCAGATGATGTTTCCCTGGTTGGCTTTGATGATATTGATTTATGCCAATATACCGTTCCACCGCTCACGACCGTGCGACAGGATCGCGCAGCGATGGGGCGTGGAGCCGTGCAACGGCTTGTCGCTATAATAGAGGGCATACAAGAAGCTTCTCCACTGATTCTTCCAACCCGGCTTGTTGTCCGCAGATCGACAGGGCCTGTCTCCAAGGAGTTGCATTGACCATGCCATTATCAACGCCGGTAGAGGTGTTGACGACCTCACCTGATCCGTACTATCATATAGAAGCTATAATACTATCTCTTTTCACAGTGAATATTGGCTTCTCGCCTGAGGTAGCTATCAGGCCACCTTCGGCAGCATAGTTAGGGGGATTAGTGCGGGGACACTATGGGTCAGAGACCCGCGCGCCCCGGCAGGGGACGACTGTCCCTGCACCCCTGCTGAAGGGTTACCTTCTGAGACTACAAACATATGAAATATGCATCTTTCTGGGATACCTTACAACAACCGATAATTGCGCTTGCCCCGATGGACGGAGTCACTGACGCGCCATGCCGCACCATGCATGGTCTCTACGGGCGCCCCGACGTGGTGTTGACAGAGTTTACCAATGTCGAAGGGCTCTGGCGTGGTGGCGATCGCATCTTCCGTGATTTTCTGTATACACCCGCGGAACGGCCCGTCGTGGCACAGATATTCGGCTGCCAACCTGAATACTTTTATAAAGCAGCACATGTCGTCTGCGAACTCGGCTTCGATGGTCTCGATATCAAGAAAGGAGTTCCATAATTTCAGGCGGGGCTGTATAAATCTCGTAGCGTGGCTCTGTGCCAGCCCTCCACACCTTTACATTAATACCCAAGAAAATCACCGCATCCTGGTAAAATTGAAAATCCGGTGTAAACTGTGGGTCGTCTAATTTTTCTCTCCATTCTTGACACTGGCGATGAAACTCAGCAATACGACGGTCTAAAATTTCGTGTTGTTCTTGCACTCTTTGTTCATCGGCAAGGTCTCGTCTTGCCTCTTCTTCCTGCTGTTCGAGCATGGTTAATTGTGTGTTTAAAAACGCGACGGTTCGTTCGCTGAACGTTTTTTTGTGCATCTCCGCAGCAAGGTTGTTCCGAAATGTTTCCTGTTCGCGCAAAATTGCGTTGAGATTTGTGAGCTTCCGTTGCTGTTGTTTCTGCGTCGGGTTCTCGGCTTGCAATTGCTGTATCTTCTCATCAACAACTGAAGGGTCACGGATAAGCTCAAGAATGTACTCCGCAACACCACGATCAAGCAGGTCAACAGGGATGGAGCAGCCCGAACACTTGCCGCCTCCTTTCAGATACGGCTTATCACAATCATAGTAAAAGTATGCTACCTCTTTTCCTGAAAGTTGCGTATCAACAACCCGCTTGACGCGAAGAGAACGGCCACAGTATGCGCACTTTGCAAACCCGCCACGCAGCAAGCTTTCTTTGGAGGTCTGATTATTGCGCGTTGCTAAGTTTTTGTTTTGTGCAACCCTTCTGTTTGCTTTCTCAAACAAGTCTTTTGTGACGATAGCCGGAATGGAAATGATAACCTGTTCATCCTCAGAGGTGACCCGTTTGACAGGTTGTTTGTGTCCTGGCATTCTGCCAACAGTGGCGCGTTTAAATTGCCGGTACTCACCATAGTAGGCAGTGTTTTTGAGAAAGTTGCTTATGGTATTGCGCTGCCACACAGCCTCCTCTTTCATCCCTCTAATCCGTTTCGCTCTCGTTGCGTACGGCGTCGGGATGCCTTTAGCGTTGAGTATTCGGGCGATCTGATGTGTTGACACGCCGTTTGCTGCTGACTCAAAAATGAAAATCACAATAGTAACCTCTGTCCACTCAGTACCGTCTTCATCCATAAAAATCACATCGAGGTTGAGCGTGTACCCGATACGGACGCCTTTCTCATTGAGGACAAATTTGTACCCATACAAGCGGTCGCCAGTGCCGATTATTTGCTGAGGTATGCCTTTGTCTTCATTGCCAAGTGCTTTTTCCCGCTTGCCGTCTCTGGTTCGTCGAACGAAATCGTTGATCTCTTCTTCTGCTTTGTAGCCTTTGAAAAAGCGCATGATTTGACCCTCAAGGCTATCATCGTCTGTGTGGTCGCTTTCCTGCGTTGTCAAAATTCTGATGCCTAACTCTCTGAGTTGCATCCTGAATAATTCACGCGCTAAGGCTCTTCGCCCCAAGCCCCTGTCTAACACGTCCATGCAAAGAAGATCAAATTCCCCTCGTTCTCCCATCTCAAGAATATCGGCAAGCGCTTTCCGGTAACGGTACTCAAGCCCTGAGTAGGTATCATGGATGATATGTTTTTTCTCATCCACAATACGCAGCCCCAATGGGGCAATGAGCTTTTCCTGTACCTGCCGCTCTTGCGCCGCATGAGAATATTTTTCCTCTTGCTTGGCTGTTGATACGCGCGTGAGTACCACGGCTCGTTTGCCCCGATACTCTGACTTATCTGCATTGTTCGCCATGAGCATTTCTCCTATTTGCTCTTGTGTCTTTTTGACACGTCCTCTGTTAACGTTCTCGTTTTGCCATCGGACAAAGCGATACTCATGAGTATACTGAAGCGGCAGAGGTTATGGCAGGTGAGTATTTAGAACAAATTTTCTAATAAACAGTGGCATACTCTTTTACAACTAGGAACACCATTATTGAAC
>CATPCK010000305.1 GCA_955652655.1 uncultured Ktedonobacteraceae bacterium
CATTTATGGGATCAATGTTTCGACTCTCTAAAGACGTTAATAAGGAGATGAAAAATATTTATGAGAAAAATACTTGTATTTGAAAACGTCACGCTTGATGGTTTCATGGCCGGACCACACAGAGAATGAGATTGGGCAATACAGGATGATGAAGTAACCCAATATAGCAAAGAAGGACAAGCATCGAACCGGCGCGGCGCAAGACCCCTGCTAGTCCTGGCTCTTGTTCTGAGACTGGGAGAGTTCGATGGTAATGTAGATCACGTTATCCCACGCGTTGTGGATGCCGGTGAACAGGAGCAGTATCGTTCCCGCGGCGATGGCGAACAGTGCCGGTGCCGGATAGCCTGGGAGCACGATCGCCGCGACGACGAGCGCTGTGTAGGAGACCAGAGGAAAGACCGTATGCCACAGCCAGTCTTCCAGCACCGGTTGATAGTCCCTCTGACGGCGCGCCCGCCGCAGCACGATGACCACGTAGATCATCCCCCCGAGACCCGAGAGGCCCAGCAGCAGGCCAGCATTCCAGAGCGCCTGCCAGGGTGCGCTGAGAATCGCGGCGACCAGCAGCGCCGCGCAAAAATGCACGACGTTGGGCGTGTTGAATGTCGCAAACGCCTCACTCGGCGACGACACGCGCGCCCGCACACCTGCGATCAAGGTTGCCACCACGAACAGCAATCCTGTCAGCGTCGCCGCAGCGGAGCCGATGATGACGTAAAAGTTTTGCCAGGTGCTCAGCAACGACACCCCAGCCTCTTGCATACTGGATCCTCCCTTCGATGTCCTTTTATCCTATCACATCTCTCATCAGCGAGGAGGCGTATAAGCCCTTAAACGGGTGAGATCTGTACAATTATCCTGGTGATCAGGTATACTCTGGGGAGATGAGGGTGTTGGCTCCTTCCGATGCGCAAGAGGACTCGGAATGAACGAAGCATCATTACCACTCACAGCCCTTTCAGAGGCTCAAAGAGCGCAGGCTTTGGAACGATATACGATCATCCGTCCCGCTTTGGAAAAAGAGAACAGATGCAAAACACCCCTGCCTCATTAGAGGATACAAAGGATCTCGCAGGCGAACGATTGCTCCTGGTCACGAAACTCGCCATACCACCGGTTCGTTCTGATCTTGTTGCTCGTCCCCGCCTGACGAACCAACTCCAACTTGGCATCCAACGCCCGTTCACGCTCATCGCAGCCCCCGCCGGCTTTGGCAAGTCTACTGTGTTAAGCGCCTGGCTAGAGTACGCTCCGGTCTCAGCCGCCTGGGTGTCTTTGGAGAGTGGCGATGATGACCTCATACGCTTCTGGTCCTATGTGTTCACCGCCCTGGAGCGCGTCCACCCAGGCAGTGGTGCATCCGCCCTGGCTCTGCTTCAAGGATCAGACCCCCAACGGCTCCCACCCATAGAAACCATCTTGACCGTCTGGATCAATGGCCTTGCTGCTCTGCCCCACGAGGAGGTGGTGCTCATCCTGGATGACTACCACCTGATCACCGCGCCACCGATCCATCGATCCGTCACGTATCTCGTCGACCATCTGCCGCCCCGGCTCCACCTGGTCATGGCGACACGAGCCGATCCTCCTCTTCCCCTGGCACGCCTGCGCACGCGCGGTCACTTGACCGAAATCCGTGCGGCTGATCTCCGCTTCACTTCTGAGGAAACGACCGCCTTCCTGACTCGTACGCTCGGCCTGCATCTTTCAGGTGAGGACATCGCTGCGCTAGAGGCGCGTACGGAAGGCTGGATTGCGGGCTTGCAGTTAGCGGGCCTGTCGATGCAGGGGCGCAAAGACATCTCAGCCTTTCTCAAAGCGTTCACGGGTAGTCAGCGCTACATTATCGACTACCTGACTGAGGAGGTGCTTGCTCGGCAGCCAGAGCCTGTCCAGAGTTTCTTGCTCCAGACAGCCATCCTTGAACGACTCCAGGGATCACTCTGTGAGGCCGTCATCAGCGAGCATGGCGGAGAGACAAGCGGCCAGGCGATGCTGGAGCAGTTAGAGCAGGCTAATCTCTTCCTTATATCGTTGGATGATGAGCGGCTGTGGTACCGCTACCATCAGCTCTTCGCTGAAGCGTTGCGCCATCGCTTGCAGCGCAAACATCCTGCGCTTGTACCAGAACTCCACCGGCGAGCGAGCGCATGGTATGAGCAGCAAGGTCTGACGCGCGACGCCATTTACCACGCTCTGGCAGCCACCGATTTCGCGCAGGCAGCACGCCTGATCGAGCAAGCATTTAACGCTCTTGTCAGGCGGGGTGAGATCGCAACACTCCAACGATGGGCAGCCGCGCTCCCAGATGAACTGGTACGCTCCAACATCGAGCTCGCTATTTTGCAGGGGTGGCTCCTGTTCGTCAGCGGGAAACATGATGAGGCTCTCCTGCATCTTCAGGACATCGAGCACACATTTGGCATCAGCCCTGTATCGGATGAACCGAGAGAGCAACAGACGATTCCGAGTGGGGCGGAGAGCTCGGCCGCAATCAGGGGCCGGATAGCCGCAATCCGTGCGTCTATCGCTCTCACCCAAGGAGATCTTCCGCGCACGATCACGCTCTCACGCCTGGCTCTTGAGTATCTCCCAAAGGAAAGCATGGCACGTTCGTATGTCGCCGGGTATCTGGGCAAGGCCCACTACTTCGGTGGCGATATCAAGGCAGCGAGCATTGCTCTGGAGGAGGCTTGTCGCGTCAGTTGGGAAGTGAAACACATCTATGGTCTCTTTCTGGTTATCCATGACCTGGCTCACCTGCAAATACTGCAAGGACATCTCTATCAGGCAGATCAGACCTGTCGCCAGGCACTTCAGCAGGCCAAAGATCAGGGCGGAAACCAACCAGCGCGAGGTCTAGCCTTTGTTGTCAGGGGCCATCTTGAGCGTGAGTGGAACGATCTGGACGCCGCGACATCCCTACTCCAAGAAGGGATCAAGCTCTGCGAACAGACCACGAATACAAGAGTGATTGTGCAAGCATGCATTGAATTGGCTTTTATCAATCAGGCGCGAGGAGATACCGATGGTGCGAGTGTGATGATGCAGAAGGCAGTACAGAGAGCGGAGCGGCAGCGCCTCTCTATGTCGAGGGGTACACAGGAGGTGGAAGCATATCAGGCGTGGTTGTCCCTCATGCATGGGGATGAGGCGGCCGTCTTGCGTTGGCTCCAACGCTGCGGCCTCAGCCTTGACCGGGAACTTCACCATGTACGTGAGCGTGAGTATCTGACGTTGGTACGTGTCCTCATCACGCGGCACAGGCTCGATGAGGCCAAGCAGTGGCTAGCAAACCTGTTGCAACTGGCGGAGGCGCAGGGCCGTATGGGGAGTGTGATTGAGCTTCTCATGCTCCAGGCCGAAGCCTTGCACGCTTCTGGTGAGGTGAATCAGGCAATGGAGCGGCTCTCGCGAGCACTCTCACTGGCAGAACCAGAGGGCTACATCCGCCTCTTTGTGGATGAAGGGGCACCACTAGCACATGTGCTGGTGCAGATGCGCCATCGTCCGCCCGCTGATCAGCCAGGCTCCACGCATTATCGAGAACACCTCCTGGCACTGCTGGGCAGAGCGCATGACGAGGACGTGACGCACTCTGCCGTAACTGTACCTGGGTCTGGAATGTACCCGCTCGGTGAACCGTTGAGCGAACGCGAGCTGAAGGTGCTGCGCTTGATCGTCGCGGGCTGCTCTAATCGTGAAATTGCGGACCGGCTCGTGATCGCGGTGAGCACGGTGAAATGGTATGTCAACGCGATCTACGGCAAGCTCCAGGTAGAGAGCCGAACGAAGGCCATCGCGAGAGCAAGGGAACTCAACATCGTGTAACGTCAGGGAGGATCACGATGAACGTGGCGAGAGCGTCCACTTCTTGCTCACTACCGCATTCTGTACCTGGATGGCATCCACTTCCCGGTACGCCATGGCACTCAAACCGGTTCGACGATCATTTTAACCGCATTGGGTGTCGATCTGGAAGGAAACAAAGATATCCTGGCTTTACGCATACCCCAGTCCTCTCTCCTGAGCTTACTTCAAAAAGGGGGCAAGGAAGGACCGCGAGATCGACGAGATGGGCAGTCTCTGTGACGGAAAACCCTTCCTGTTCTGGCAATGCAGCCGCCTACTCGACATGAACGAGGGCAAAGGAGAGAGAGTGGGCAGTATCTCTTCAAGATTCATCCTTTTCTCCTGTTCCCAAGCCCACTCTGAGAGATGAGTGTGCGAGCTTCCCGGTTCAGGACGATGATCATGGCTATCAGTAAGGCCCATGAGACGGCAACTTCTCCAAGAGGGTGCGGAGGATCGACGA
>CATPCK010000306.1 GCA_955652655.1 uncultured Ktedonobacteraceae bacterium
CACCACTCAAACTGGCAGGCGGCATAGTTGGAACTAATGAAGCCAGTTTTCGCCCGGTGACACAATCATAGATATCTACCTTGTAAGCATTGTACATCGCCAGAACGCGGCCATCGGGACGCCAGGAGACGTTTATGCCCGGGCCTCCGTTCTGGTTTCCATTCGTATCAGGAAGGGATGACAAGGTATGCAGTACTTGCGCAAGTGCCTTGTTATGCACCTGGAGAATGGGCAAATGGTCAACCCCCAGGTCTTTCAAAGCCTGGTGATCGAGCAATTTTTGACCAGAAACTTGTAAAAGAACTCCTGCTATCAGCCCGTCGACGAGGTAGTGCCCATCAGGTGACCAGGCGGGGAAGTACGTTTGCCATACATACACCCCTGGTATATGAAGAGAACCATTTCCACCTTGTGTTACGTGGAGAATATTTCCCGGCTGCCAGGTACTGAACGAGCTCTCTCCATCAGGATTGCCGACGGGACTGAGCGCGGGAGCTGACGGGCTGACGTTCCCAGTCTGGGTGTCAGGTATGAGCACATCACCTGCTCCCCAGTGATAGGAGAGAGCCGCGGATGTGGACATGAATTCGTTGGGGTTCACAGTGAAAGTAGGAAGCGGCACCACAGTTCCCACTCCCTGTTGAAGATCCCACCTGACGTAAGAGTAAAGATGGGCCTCTTCTGGCGTTTCTTGCCGCAGGAACACGTGTTGTTTGCCGTCCTTCCCAAGAAGAAACACGCCATCTATCCTTGAGGCACTGGGGTTTGTAGAAGTTACTACGCCGAAGAGCAACGCAAGGTAGTGTTCATCAGGCGACCAGAGAATACTCTGATAATAAATTCCTGGCAACGCTTGTTTGCCGGCAAACTGCTTCACCTGCTTTTTGAGTGCGGACAGAATCGCGGCGTCAGGATGCACCTGCGCGAGGAGTTTGGCAGAATGTCCATCGTACACGTTGACGAGACCAGGCACAGGCGACCCTTGCGGGCAATACACGCCGTAGCCGAGCACGGCGACGTGTTGGTTATCCGGCGACCACGCTGTATCTATAAGGCATCTCAAGGTATTCTGTTCAAAAAGAAGAACATCCGATGAACCTGATGAAGGTGACGCCGAGGTATGGGTGACACGTGACACCAGGAACGAGAACACCCCGCTCACACTGAGCATAATGATCAGCCCTACGAGCACAACTCCCGATAGAGCAGCAAACTGCACCTTTCCACGCTTGAGAAGAAACGGAGTTGCCGGAAGTTTCTTCTCAACCCGCGCCGAAAAGCTGCGTTTGATCTTGTCCAGCGTATCCGTTGGCTCGGACGGTTCCAGGTCGATAATCTCGATGCCGGAATCTTGCTCTTCAGGGTGCTCCTGCACTGTATGCTCAGAATTGCTCATGTGTTCATGGATGCCTTCCAGGATATCCTTTTTGTGCTGTCATGGTCTTATTTTACCAGCTTTGCCAACTGGCTGCTGAGTAGTTATGTATATTATCAAATCCGCTTCATCACTATTACGACGTTAAGCGTATAAACTTTTCTCATATGGATTTCTCCTCAGATTGTGCTGATTTGAACGATAGGCATATAAGCGGATTTGATATAAAAACCTGATAGGGCACCTTGCGAAAAACCTGTATTGGCTGCGTGTATCGTTGTATGCCATGGATGTGCTATGATCGAAGGGATAGATACAGGAAAGAAGGGAGCAAGCAGGTATGCTGCCACTCATCTATGGTTGGTCCACCTTACCCCATGTAGAAAATGGCTCATTCCTGGGCGAAGCATGATCAACTACTTGCATTGTATTAGTGTCATCTTGATTTAGAAAAACAACATTACAATCAGATTGAGGTTGTCCAGTATTAAGATGTGCCCCTGTCAATACCAACCGATGTTGAACACTATCACGCGGCCCGTAAAAAAGCGCGATTTTTGCTTGCCGACCGGGATCACGTAAATAATTTGCAAGACGAGGTGCAACTCTACCCAATTTTCTAAAGAAAGGGTTTGCGGTTCCTATTGGTCGTTCAGTTCGTGCAGTAATGTTCACGCGTTGCTCTTGAATAGCGAATCTATGTACAGCTAACTACGCAAGGCTATCAAAGACTCCCGTTGCCAGGACAATAAAGTAATTGAGCAGGTTAAGCATCTGATCACGTGTATCGTTGTTTGCAGGACTATAACGTAGCCAACCTATTTGATCAGAAGCCTGCATTTGTCCAATGATACGAGCGTAAAGATTATGCATGAAGTCCGTGATCTCATTACTATTACGAAGGTTGTCACGCCCAAACAAGGCATAAGGCCATGTGGCCTGAAAAGCAGGAACAAGATTCCAAAGTCGTAGCCAATAGTAAGCACCACGGTTAGCAGTGTAGTTTGGACGAATTCGGTATGCTCCAAACGCCTTAAGGTACAGATCTACATATCGTCTTGCTTCTAATGGATTAAGTACAAAAAGGTTACGGTTTTGCATGGGATTCAAGGCCGCAAGTTGGGTGTTTCTGTCAACGGTCACAAACATTTGACGATTGAGTTGCTTATGAAGCATGAGATCCAAGGCAGCTGCTGATGGTTCATTGGGTGTTTTCACCTTTTCCAAATCTTCATGGAGTGAGCGTTCGTAGAAGCGGCGTAAGTCGAAAACATCAGGGATTTTTTCGATTTCAAGTGGTTTAACAGCTACAACCCAATCCATATTTTGGTTTTGCCTTGCTGCCGTAACTTGAAGGTCAATGTCTTCTTTGTCGTCCTTGCTGTCCTTGTGCTGGGCGGTTGCTATAAACCAGTCGCGTGCTTTCACTTCTTCATCAGTTGCATTTATGAAGCTATCTGCATGAAGCGTTATTTGTATTCTAGGACGTGTTGGATGTATATCTGGATACCAAGCTCTTGGCAATTGACCTTGTAGATCTAAGGTTTCGGCCAACATAATTACAGCATGAACGCCATGTAGGGCTATACTTTCAAGATGTTCAAAAGTTTTATCATCAGACATTGTAGTTACTTCCCTTTATTATCTACCAGGTTAGTTCGTTGAACTTATAGCTTATAGATCGCGGATTCACCTCTGGCATTTTTGGGCGGATATATGTTGCTAATTTCGTCCGTGCGGGAGCGCCCCATCAATCTCTTCGCCTTTATAGGTATAATCAGCAAGGTATATCGGCCAGCTCGCATAATATTCCTTCATGAAAATTTCATCCTCTGGCACGATTCGCAAGTCGGGGTCCAAGTCGACAAGATTAGTATCAAGACTGTCCCGTACGGCTCGTTCAAAAACACCGATTGCATTAAGCTCTTCTTCACTTAGCCCTTCAGACCTTATTAGCGGGATAAGTTGTAGATCAAATGGGGGAACTTGATTTGCAGGGCGATTTACGCGCACATCACTTACAACTCTATTGAAGGCAGCAAAAACATCAGGGTTCTCTTGTTCGAACTCCGCAACTCTCTCAATGAGAGGTCTTTGGAATGCCTCATGCATGGCATCCGGGATTGATGGTCGATCATAACGTCTAGCCAGCCATCGAATAAATTCGTCAAGTTTGTTGGGCCCGTTTGGCCAAGACTCAGGTGTAAGTGAATTGAGCACTTGCTTATCGAATTGTGTACGATACTTTGCATGTGCCACAAGTCCTGAGTTAGCATCAATTACAAACCATCGTGCACTTTTAGAACTAATCCTTCTGACAAATTTTTGCTTTTCCGGCTTGCAAAGGATAGCTTCGACATTCGGTTCATCATTTTCTGCTTCTGAAGCTACGATATCACAATCTTGGGAAATAAGCACAAATTTTTCATTTGGCTTCGTTTTCCGGGTTTCCTGGACTATTGGCTTATCTGGGTCTTGATCAGAGAATTTGTTCAAAGGAAAACATGCTGAAGGTGCACTAAATAACGTTCCCTGCTGCCATCCTAGCTCGAAAAGCGTCTCTCCTAAGGAAGGCTTCTCGGCATCCAAATTTCTCATATAAGTGGAAGCTCCTCCCCATCTTCGTTTGTACCGTCTTCCTCGCTTTCAATAAGAGCGCCGAGTCCATTATCAACATCAGGAGGCCAAGCTTCTTGACGATGCTCTGCTCGCGCACGAAATGCCTCAGGAATAGGTCGGTTTACCCATGATGGAGCACGAGCAAGACGCGGCGAAGGGGAGGAGATAGCAAGAAGCCGCGCTCGATTGATCTCATTTGCTTCAATCAGTTGAGCAGGTGTACGCCCATCGGCTCCACGCGGTGTATCAAGCCATGCAGTAAGCAATTCCTTTGTGGGGTGTTTGAACAGAGCGCGCTCCAAAACATCACGAACAGCGAAGATACGTTGACGGTTATCATCAGCTATTCTTCCACCTCTTTTCCATCCGTTTATTGCTTGTCTTGTAACACCAATTAGTCGCCCAATCTTGTCCTGGGATAAGCCCGTTACATTTTCCATCCATTGAATAGCATCAAGAGGCAATACTACGGGATTTTGACGCAAAGACAATGAATGATCAACGTTCCTGGTAAATCCTTCGAATTTTACATTAACCTCAGGTAATATTCTGTCAATATGATGGTTATCTTTATGAATTCTCCACGCAATAGGAGACTTACTATCAATAAGTACACCCCCGTCATTAGTGCTGTCAGATAGCTGAGTGATGATACCAAGAACATCATCAGCACTTTGGAGCTTCTGATGCGTCGCTGGTGTGATCTGATCATTCCATCCCATCGAATCGGGATGTAGCGTTACTGATGTGGTCGGCGGCATAGCACTACTCCTCTATTGTCGATATGTATTTCTCGGTAACTGACCAGCGAAACAATCGGTAAATCATTTTGTGATACATTGCCACATATTGGCAAATTGCCTTCGAATCCATCTCCAGAGCTTGAGGTAATGAAAACTCTCTGAAAATATCAAAATCGAGTAGATAGAATGCTTGCTTCGGAGACTCTTCTTTTGGACGAAGCCGAACCGTTGTGCCACTTGGAACTAGCCCGTGGTGGATATTTATTCCAAGATCATTGGGATAGCGTAGTAATAATTGCTGCATGGCTACTACCTGAGAAGTATTTCCTACAAGCCCTTTATCTGTAAGCGGACCTAGCAACTCTGGCCGGATGACATCGGACCAATCCAAGTTATGTAGATCACCCGAACGGATCTCGTTTATATAACGTAGACCGAGTCTAGTTCCAATAGTTGGCTGAATGTGTCGGCTAAGTGCATCTAAGGCCTCTTGAAGACGCTCAAGGAAGTCATCGAAATGTACATAATTACGTGTCTCCAGGGAGAGAAAATCCTGAGAAAGCACAATTTTCCAATTGTCGTCTTGATCAGTAAATTGCCATTGGGGTAATCGGCGTTGTTCCCCTCGAAGTCCAAGATCGTTTGGTCCAACACCGACAAGTAGTTCGACTTCTTGTACAGGAGCTGCAACAGGATATTTGGATTGAATGTCGCGCTGAAATGCGGCAAGGGATGCTGGATCAGTTACGCTAAGCATACTGCTAAATCGCACCTGGCAAAGTGCTAGAACGAGTGGTGCATTATTGAGAACTACACGTGGCGCATCTGATAGATTCAGTAGATCGAGTTCTGTTTTCACAAAAATTCCCCTTGTTAATTCATATCACTTTACACTCTATTTTACACTATACTCTGCCCTATTGTCCACCTAAGTGCAAGTTTGAACCTCGCTCCAATAATACTACAGATTTGACATAATGTTTCCCCAACTCTATACTTAATCCACATTTCAATAAATATTTATCGAGTTGGGGGACTCGCGATATGTTCAAAACCAGTACAGCGGAGGTTGTATGTAAAGAAGGAAGCACTGTGTCACTAATTTGGGAGGAATTTAGGTAATTAGCCTATCAAACGGTGGTGATGAGCCTGGAGCAAGCTTTCTCGATTGATGATATTCCTTGCTATTTTTTCTATGAGCGGTATACCATCACGTTACCCGATGGCTTCCACATCAGGGAGATGTACGACAGATGCCAGGAGCAGAGTCTGCTGTTTTTGCTGCAACTAAACACGAGTATTGAAGTGGAAGCAATCAGATGGAGGTAGTACACGTGTGGCGAACATGGTGCGTGTTCATATCTACTGGCACGCATGTCTATATCCTGGTCTACAGCTGGAAACGTTCTACTTGAGCAAAATCGCAACGGGATAGCGCGTCAAAGGGGTAAACCGTAACCAGATCTTAACCAGATCTTAACCACATTTCCCTTCCCTCATCTCTCTCTCACTTGCATAATTGCCGTGGCTACCTCTTCTTAATGTTCCGTTCTAAAACAGAAAAGATTGTTAGTTCGTTCGAAAGTGGGGTACACTTATGCGTTTTGGTTCCCGCTCAATGATGAGCATCGCGTTCTCACTCGTCACCCTTACCGCCGTCGTAGCAGGCTTATTGGGGATGGGAGCCTTGCATGGCTCAACATCCTCTGCACGCGCAGCTACAGCCAGTACGGCCCATGTACACATGGACTGTGGCGGAGGAGCTGTCACCTGTACGGAAGTATGGGACTCCGAAAAGGTCTTCGGGGAAGGAAAATATATCGGACACGATGAGCCATCAAACCTCTTCTACTCCGACGTGCCAGGGTCGGGCAACCGGATGAGGTATCAGCTCACACTTCCCAGGGACCCCTCACCATCGGCACCGCTGACCCCAGGCAAATCCTTCAACTTTGAACTCCACCCGGCCTTCTGGTTTGGCATGGCGATGTGCGATACGCAGTCCTATCCCGAACTGGTTAAGACCTGTACACCGGACAGCGACAAGAATATCGTTGATCCTGCGATCAGCCCCAAGCACCCAGGCGTAGCGTTCATGGAGATGCAGTTCTACCCTCCAGGTTGGGTATTTTTCCCTCAGTCTGGTGGTATTAGTTGCGACCCGACCAAATGGTGTGCCGCTCTCAATATCGACAGCCTCTCACAAAATCCGGTCACAGGCCAGTCGCTGAATCCCACTTGCGCGGCTAAAACGGGCGTCGAGTACGTCAACTTCGCCTTCATTACGCTGAGTGGAAAACCACAGCCAGGTTCACCACCGAATCCGGTTGATTCGACTGCGAATACCTTCACTCCCAACCCGAAGGCAGACCTGTTCATGAACTCCGGGGATAAGCTGGCTGTCACGATGCACGATACACAGCATGGCCTGCAGATCGTCATCGATGACCAGACAACCAGGCAGAGTGGCTCGATGACGTCCAGCGCTGCCAATGGGTTCGGCCAGGTGAAATTTGCCCCAACAACAACAACGTGCCAGAATATTCCCTACGACTTCCATCCAATGTACAGCACTTCTTCCGAGAAGACTCGTGTGACATGGGCAGCGCATTCCTATAACATCGCGTTCTCCGACGAGATCGGTCACTTCGACCTCTGTACCACCATCTCAGGCCCTGGTGGGAATTGCACTGGACTTGAGGGCATCAAGAATGACCAGGAGCCTGCCGACGCTGACGACGTGGTCTGCCAACCCGCCTCTGCATCGCTGCGGGTGCAGGTGACAGGCTGTGTCAA
This sequence comes from uncultured Ktedonobacteraceae bacterium, assembly GCA_955652655.1. Lineage (GTDB taxonomy): Bacteria > Chloroflexota > Ktedonobacteria > Ktedonobacterales > Ktedonobacteraceae > UBA11361. The sequence goes on from CATPCK010000306.1 coordinate 7,534, forward strand.
CCCTGCAGCCGTCAGCCAGGGCTTTGACGGTACCCCCTATCAGAATCTCTGGCCTGATGGCAACACCAAGCTGCGCCCAACCCCGATCCTATTCAGCAGCCCATTGACCGGAAAGGGCTATAATGTGCAGTACAGCCGCTCGGCATTCGAAACGGACCTGCCGCGCATCGAGAATCCGGCCGTCTGCGATCGCTTCACCGGTGTTGGCTGTCAACTGATCCCGACAACTGATGACCCCGCTCCCGGCGGTGGCTTCCAGCCAGCTGTCTTCTACCCGTTCTTCAGCATAGCGAGCAAGAATGGAAGATGCCTCTGGCAAGAAGGCAACCACATCCCGGGGAGCAAGAATGACTTCGGTCAGAATGCTCAATACGGGACGCTGTTGAATCTGACCTATACCACGACCGGTGGCGGCCCGACGACCCGCTATAACGATTTCCGTGGCATCCTTTCCAAGAATCCTTGTCGGGCATAAGTGCTCGTCATAAAGCCTCAAGAGGCTGGCCTTTCGCCAGCCGGTTGAACAGGGGGTCGCTTCTCAGGAAGAAGCGACCCCTGGTTTTGTATTCAACCAGCAAAAAAACCCCGGTTGTCCTATCTTTTGTGGCTCCGGGAACTTTTGTGTATACTTTAAGCAATGCAGAGCAGAAGCATATAAAAGATGTCATAGTAGGAAAAGCCAAGCAAGGAGCTATGCATATTCTCTCATCGTTGCCCAGCATGAAGAGCGCATCTTTTCCGTTGTTAATCGATGTTGCTGAGCATGGGCACTCTTGAGAGTTGAAAGCGGCAAGAGTGCCCACTAAGCGAGAGTAACCCTCGTCTGGGGTATTAGACCTCAAAGGGGTTACTTAGAACATAAGGAATAGCCCCTCATGACATTGACATGGATTCTGATTGGCGGAGGAATCATCCTCATCTTTTGTTTGCTTGTGGCGTGGGCACTGCTCAAATCAGCCTCGAAGGAAGCGCCAGGGCCACCGGACGATAGAGAGGAGACAAGTCGTGAATAAATCCCAATCAAGCATCGCAGTTCAGGGAGCAGGAGGAGGGCTGCTCCAGGCCGCCGACTGTTTTCTGGCGGATGCAGTTGGGCGCACCCAGAGCGAAACATGGGAAGGCTGCATCGTCTCCTGGACGACTGCCAGCAGCTGCTCTCGCAACTGGTCCAGGTCCACTTCCTGGCGCAAGGTGGTGCTGAAAGCTGCCAGGGTCTTGACTGCGTCATACTTGCGGCGATAGAAGCGCCGATCAATAATGGCCTGGATGCGCCTGCGCAATGGCTGGAAGAGGGCGGCAATCACCAGGGTCGAACCGACGATAACGAGTGGAATCTGCGAGAATTGTCCGGTAAGCGCACGTACAAGAGATTGCAGGATGAAGACAAGGCCAAAGTAGATCAGTGCAAGCAACGCCGTCAGGGCACCGTAGACTAAGGTACGGTTGATGAGGATATCGATATTATAGAGGCGATACCTAAGGATAGCGATGCCCGCCGAGATTGGAATACTGAGCACTGCAAGGTAAAAGATTATACTGGAAAGGGGACCCGTATTTATATTGGCAAACACGAAGATGACGATAACAACTACTATGAGCAGGCTCAGCACAGCCCCATACGCCAACCATTTGAGCTGCTGACGTTCATCTCCCCTTGCATGCCGGAAGCGAACAATAACAGAGGCGATACAGGCGAAGACAGTTGCTAGCAGCACAAGGAGAATAAGAGAGTTGAACTGGTCAAAGAGGTCGCTTGCGCCCGAAATTCCCAGAGGATTTCGTACCGTTGCCAGGCGGGTATCGACGTTGATGAATGGGTTCGGATCAAGCAGAAGAGTAATCGCATAAGCGACCAGAAGACCTGCAATGAGCCAGGCAAGGGGTCGCCAGCGAGAAGATGGCAAGTGCCCGTTCGGGAAAAGGAGCAGTAAAAATGTCATAATGAGGTACCAGCCAATCCCCCTTGCCACTGCCCCGAAGAGACTCACCAGTACTCCACCGGGAAGCGACCCTGGCGCGGTAATCAGACTGTACACTCCGTATTCGAGCGCGAGAACGCTCAGTGCCCAGATGAGCGTGCCTGTGCAAAATATCCAGCCAATGGGATTCTCAGGGCGGCGCGAGGCTATGAAAGCTCCAACGGTAATAAATACCAGGAGGACAAGGGCATTGAACATATCGCTCAGCAACTCTGGGGGAGCGTTCTTCAATGTGAGAAGCTCCGTAAGGAGAGCGATTACCAGGTAGAGTACCCATGCGAACCAAGCCAGCCAGAAGCTGATACGCCTGCTCATCGTTTCTCCTTCCTGGGTTTGCGCAGCCATAAGGAGGCATGCGCTGGTTGCATGGTTTCCTCAACCACTCCTGGCAAGTGTTCACTCAATTCGTGAAGATCGACCTCCTTGTCCGATAGGTATAATACCATATTCCCATCTCAAAAACGTTACGAAAAGCGTTACGCACTAGCCCAAACTTCAGTGACTTATGGATGCGGTCTTCCTTACACTCACTTGTGAGCGTTGCTCAACAGACGGTCAACATGCTGAGAAAGACCCTTGGCACAGTGCGAGAGGGTGTAAACCTAACCGCACCTGGCGAGGTTAGCCGTTGCACTAGCCACAAGAATAGCATATAATGACACTATTCCACCACCAGCCTACAGTAGTAAGGGAGGGGAACCAGGGCGCTATGCATATTACCGCAACGCATAAAAGAGCCATCGACCTGAGGAAAGAGGACGTAACGCTATGGCAAACCAGCGGCATCTTGATATTCTTAAGCAAGGTGTGGGGGAGTGGAATTGGTGGCGACAAGAGTACCCAGATGTGCGACCCAATCTTTGGGAAGCTAACCTTAGGGAAGCAGATCTCAGTGGAGCTTACCTCAATGGAGCCGATCTCAGGGGAACTGACTTTAGAGAAGTGGATCTCAGAAGGGCTGACCTCAGCATATCCAACCTCAAGGGGGCCGATCTCAATAGTGCTAACCTCAGTGACGCCGATCTCTGGGGAACCTACCTCATGGGAGCCAACCTTAGCGTAGCTAACCTCGATAGTGCTAACCTCAGCAGGGCTAATCTAAGTGACGCTGATCTCAGGGATACTCATCTCGTTAAAGCTAATCTAAGTGACGCCGATCTCAGCGGAGCCGACCTCAGCGGAGCCATTCTCTGGGAGACCAACCTCAGCGGGACCAACCTCTGGGGTACCGACTTCAGCGGAGCCGACCTCTGGGAGGCCAACTTCACTCAAGCAAGGATAGCGTATACAATCTTTGGAAATGTTGATCTGAATATGGTACAGGGATTAAATGCCGTGGAGCATAAAGGACCTTCAACCATCGGCATTGATACCATCTACATCTCTCAAGGCAACATTCCCGAAGCCTTCCTCAAAGGGGCAGGCGTGGATGACACCTTTATCACCTACATCCGCTCGCTGGTCGGGAACCCCATTGAATACCATTCGTGCTTCATCAGCTATTCAAGCAAAGATGATATCTTCGCCAGGCGGCTCTATGCTGATTTACAGAGCAATAATGTCCGCTGCTGGTTTGCGCCTGAAGACTTGAAGTGGGGTGAGCGCATCCGTCATGGCAATGATGAGGCGATTCGCCTCCACGATAAGCTCTTGCTCATTCTCTCAAGGCAGTCTGTAGCAAGCGGATGGGTGGAGCATGAGGTGAAGACGGCTCTTGCGAAGGAACGCAAAGAGAAGCGGGTTGTCCTCTTCCCTGTCCGTGTAGATAATGCCGTTCTTGAAAGTCCCTTTTCCTGGGCTACGGAGATCCGTCATGAGCGCAAC
>CATPCK010000307.1 GCA_955652655.1 uncultured Ktedonobacteraceae bacterium
CCCGTGCGTTCTGTCTCGCTGACTGCCACCGATGTCATCTGTTTGTGTGTCATTCCTTCGCCGACCTGCTCCCAGGAGAGGCCGGCATTCCGGCTGCGCCATAAGCCTTGCCCAAAGGTGCCGCAGTAGACGTACTCTGGACGCAGAGGGTCTACTGCTATGCATTGGGTGTTGTTACCCGCCAGTTGGATTTCCCCTTTCCAACCCTGGCCATTCTGGCTTACTACTGCCAGCGCCTGCTCTAAGACAATGTAGAGCCTTGTCATTGTCTGCTCCTTTCTCTGCAAAGTGTGTTTACACACTCTCTATTATGGACACAAAAATTCCTTTCTGGAAAGTGTAGCGTGCGAGAAGATGTCTTGCATCGTCCGAAAGGTCAGTCATGCACCTGTACCCTGGGCTCTCTATTGAGTGGTCACGATAGAGCCTTCCTTCCAAAACACATCTTCCAGCCTAATGCTAGAATAAAATAGGGGGAGGAGCATATGGATGAGCAGGGCACAGCAAATAACTATCAGATATCAATAAGCACATCAGGTTAGCAGGAAAGAGAGTAATTACCATCATGAATCGTGTGTTTGCAAAAAGTGAGCGGGTCATCAGGGCTACACTTGAAGAGGTCTACACCACCTTAATTGACTTTCAAAATAAACGACCATCCAATCTGACGCCTAACACAGAGCCCCTTGAGGGGAAAGCAATCGGAGTGTACGTACGGACAACAACACTTGGCTTTGTCGCGGGATTACGCTCAATGATGCCGCTGGCCGTGCTGAACTGGACGAGCGACAGAACTCAGAGCGGTACCGCCTCAGCGGCCCTACTGCTGACAACCCTTGCCGCACTTGGGGAAGTGGTAGCTGATAAACTCCCTATGGTTCCCAGTCGTACGAGTCCAGGCCCGCTCACCGGCAGGCTGGTGAGCGGCGGATTGGTAGGGATGGTTCTCTGCCGGAGAGCGCACCTTCCCCCAGTTTTAGGGATAGTCACCGGAGCAATGGGTGCGGCTGCCGGGACATTCGCGGGTAATTACAGCCGGACATGGCTGTCTCAAGCCACAAAGATTCCCGACCTGCTCTGGGGTGGCCTCGAGGATATGCTGGCGCTCGGACTGGGTCTTTTAGCAGCGTAAAAGAAGAGCTAGAAAATTTGGACTACGTGTAGAGGCCCTCAAGAGCAAAGGCAAGTTATTGCTGCGGCAGTTCAGTGACGGTCGTACCTCCCGCGGGAGGAAGACCAAGACGTGCTTTGCGAGCAGCAAGCCGCTGTTGTATTGCAGATTGTGCCAGGACATCAGCAACGGGATCTGGTTGAGGTGTAAATGTTCCCATTTCCTGTTGTAAACGAGCATGAGCGACGTCAGCATGGCCTTGGATGCGTGCAGTTATGTCGTCTATAGACGACGTTCCACCAAGAGCGCTGTTCACAGCATGTAGCGCATGTGCAGCACGATCCTCTGCAGATGCAGATGTATCGATAGATTGCAGGATTTGTAGTTGACGCATCATCGCCGTGTGCTTGGCTTCAAGAGCGCTCATCGCCTGATCGTACTGGACATGAATAGCTTGAGCTTTTTCAAGCAGGTTGTTGAGCGGCGTCAGGTTATTTTCCACTTCTTGAAGGCGCTGCTCGACCGTTGCAGCCAAGTCTTCACGTGGAGGATTCAACTGCAGAAGTGCGTCTGACTGCGTATTCAAGGTTGCCTCCTGTTGATGCAGCTGGCTTATCTGCCGATTGAGTCCTGCGATTGCCCCATCATTTTCCGCCTGTGCTTCACGTAATTCGGCGATAGCTTGTTCCAGATCGCGGACATACTGCTGCACAACAGGAATTGAATGCGTATCAATCGCTGCATCGGCAATTTGATGGAGCCACGCTAAAGACAAAACTCGCGCTTTCTGACGAAGGGTTTCCATAAGTTACTTCTCCTTTTCCTGTACGTTTCTGATGATTACTTAGCAATCGGGTGAGCAAAACCACTATGCCAGCCGTTGGAAGACCCGGTGCCTAATATGCCTCTTTCCATGTCGAGTGCGTCGTGCGTCATCATCCTGACCAGGTTGATCATCATGAGTAGCCAGGTCGGGAAATGTTCTGACGCCCCTGGGGAAATCCTGGCGTTGTTAGCTGGTGAAAATCAATCTGTTCTTGTGGGTCTCTCTCAAGCCTTTGTACAGCCGTTTCAACAGCATGCAACAAATACTGAGGTTCTTGCGCTTCGTTGTAAACCTCTTGATAGAGACGTTGCATCTGCGCATAGTATTCAGGCTGTAATGCCTTACTGTTAGGGTTTGTATCAGGATTACTCAGCAGGTTCCCCAAGCGCTCCTGTACTGTACTTGCTTGTTCCTTTGCGGTTTCAAACAAACCCCGCAATTGGGTTGCCGTGCCTGCAGGCATAAGTGCCAGGAGAACTTCAATACGAGGCGACAATTCTTCTATCTTATTACTCAATGAGCTACTGGCATCCACTGCCGCTTGCTTCACATGTATTGCTTGCTCTTGAGCATTCGTTGCAACTACAACTGCCTGTCGTCGTCTCAATAATATAACTGCCATGACTCCTCCTGCAAGCAGGACAACGAGAACCGCCAGCGTCACCCATATCCAGGTGTAGTCGGGACTCAGCTTCTTCTGAACCTGCTTGAGAAGGTCGATGGTGGCCTGGGCATAGTTTCCAGCAGTC
>CATPCK010000308.1 GCA_955652655.1 uncultured Ktedonobacteraceae bacterium
CTTGCAGGCCGCACCCTGGCCTGAGATCATCACTGCGCCCCAGAAACAGCCTCACCCTTCAGTTGTGAAGAAGAAGAAAACGCAAAAGGAGAAGGATCGTCGCAAAAGACAAAAACGTCGAGCGCGGGTACGTTCCCGCACACACCGTTAAAAAACCTATACTTGTAAGGGGGGAGGTGGTGCTCATGACACGCCCCTCCCGCTCTTGTTCCTGAATGCTGCCTGTTCCGATGTCCCGACCAGGCGTGGTTTTCGCTCTGTGTCCAATGCGGCGAACTCACAGTCGAGGATAGCGGAGGCCTCGCCGCGGGTGAGCGTCTCCCACCCGGCCATGCCGAAGCGCTTGAGAAAGGCTGCTTGTTTGCCAAACGGGTCGACCGGAAGGCTCCGCCACCCGGCATTTCGATCCACCAGCACCACCTTGTGCTGGTTGGAGGCCAAGAGGCTTCTTGATACGGTCGCAAGACGACGGCAGGGCACGGTGGAGGTGCTAGAACGGTACTGGGTGTGATGTACATGGGATGGATCTCCTTCCAGCGAGAACGCTCCACTTGCCAGAGATGACGACGACAAGTGGGTGGAACACATGCTTCTACGTGGCAAAGCGGCTCCTCTGTTGAAGAAGCCGCTCTCTTGAGGGATGGCCGTGTGCTTTGGGTAGTGGTGCGTCCACGGCGGGACGTGGTGGCCTCTTTCCTACCTGGATCCTGTGACCTGTCCAGGCGTCGACTGGCCCATCAGGTGGCCGGAAGACCGGGACGGCAGCATGGTGCTGGCCGGTTGTTCCCGTGGTGATTCCTCCTTGTTGACTGCTGTGGATGGATGGGTGGGTGCCGGACCTTTACGCACCAGGGAATGGGTCACGCTGGTGTTCGCTGAGGACTTGAGCCCGCACCTGGCTGGCATACCCGCGTGAAACGTTGGCCTTTTCGGCCAGCCTCGTAATGGAGAGGGTAGGATGCTTTTTCAAGACGCGCCGCACGCGCTGCGATGCCTCTCCCCGCGGCTTGTCCGCGCGCCCCTGCCCTGTGCCTGACCGACGTGTGCCCCTGGCTGCAGTGGGTGCTCTGGTTCTCGTTGGAATGGTGACGGGCGTGTGTGCCTGACTGTTCACTTTTGTGCTCGGGAAGGGTGTCGCTTGCGTGTTCACTGCACTGTTCACGTTCAGGGGTGCGCCAGCATGCTCTTCCTGTTCACCCGGGTGTTCAGTGGGCTGCTCACTCGACTGCCCACCTGCCGTTTGCTCGGTGTTCCCTGTGTGGTGTATTCCGGCGTTCACTCTCCTGTTCACTCCAGTGTCCGGTGACGTTTTCACCACAGGGTCAGGGTCCTGTCCCTCGGGGTACCCATTGACTGAGGGCTCTGGGCCCTCTTCAGAGACGTCCCATCGCTGCTCTGCTCCTGGCTCGGGCATCATCTCGCCGTTTCCCATCCTCTCTGTGGGCTGATGGGTTTCCTGTTTGCCATCAGCAACGTCTGCTGTTCGCTGGATGGAGCGGAGTTCGTCACCCATCGGGCTCGTTTGGTGTTCGGTGCGTGACCGCATTGACGCGTGCTCTGTCTCGCTGGTTTGCTCGTTTATTTGTTCACTTCCCACGTCCTCTGCTTTCCAGCGGGTGATCGGTATCGTCTCTCTGCGGTGTCCGTTGGTGGTCCCCTCACCGCTTCGGGTGGCGTCGACACCGGTGTCTGATACGGTGTTGACGCTGCTGTTCATGAGCGCCTGGGTCAGGTGTCCGTTGTGAGTGGAAGGACCCAGTCGTGTCAACACCTGCGACACCAACGCGGGTGTCACCCTGGCCAGTCCATCTTGCTGCTTCACGAGTGTTGCGATCCGCGCAGGAGCGGTCTGGGGATCCTGGTGAGAGAGGTCAAGCACCTGTTGCTTGAGTGCGGGATGCTGGTCGAGGGAGTTCAGCACACAACGAATCTCGAAGCTGTCCATGTCTTCCGGCTCGTTGGGTACGGCGACTGCCAGTGGGCGCGGCTCCTGCTGTCCGTGCACGAGAGCCGGTGAAGCCAGAGAGACTTGCTGAACCTGCTCTTGCAAGGCCTCGAGCCGGGCCATCACCTGCTCCAGTTCCCTGGGAGACGGTGGTGTCGTTGCGGGGGACGGTCCGCGCTTGTGCCGCTTGCTGTCCTTTTCCCGCCGTTTGATGTCTGCTCGCCGGCGGTCCTGCTCCACCTGCTGTTCCAGGAACGTGTTGCGCTCGACCAGGATGGCGATGCGCTTCTGCTCGAGCTTCCGGTACGCTTCCACGTCCAGGTGCTCCGTCGGATCGACATCAAGCACCTTGTCGGAAGCGATGCTGATGAGGATGATGAGCAGTGGGAAGGCGACACCCAGCCAGGGGGAAACATGCTGAATCAGGATGCCTGCATGATTCAAGCTGCTCGGCTGGAAATCCTGCAAGCTCATCGCCAGGTTGCCGAAGGCGGACAGACCCGAGCAGGCGATGATCGAGAAGAGATACCAGCCGGCGCTACGCTGTTCGTGCATGCGCAGGGCTGACAAGCGCGCCTGCATGAAGACGATCGAGGCCAGGTCCAGCGTGAGTGCCACGGCAAAGCCCAGCAAGGGAGCCAGGCCAAGCCATCCGTTCTCCGGCTCCAGCAGCGCGAAGAACAACCCCGCGTGCAGGACCGAGACCGCCATGAAGACCAGGTTCACGAACCAGAAGAACGCCGCTTTGGTGGACAGCTTCTTCCAGGCCGCACGCCAGCACCGGCTGATCCATGCTCCGACCGCACGGTGATACTTCACCACGAGTTCCATCAGGGTCAGGCTTCCCGCAACGACTGGGATCACGAGGAGGACAAACGGTTGATCGAGGATCGGCATCGGTCACCTCCACTCCTCTACGGGAGGTGCCAAAGCCACCTGATGCAAGCGTTGGCTCGCATGACTCCCGGTGAATAGATCACCGCCGACCATCATCCCGCTGCTCGCGAGCACGGGACGTGAGCGAGTGGTGATGCTGTCCTCAGGACGATTGATCGCTGTTGTGCGGTTTCCATACACTGCTGCCTGCATCGGAGGCTTCTCC
>CATPCK010000309.1 GCA_955652655.1 uncultured Ktedonobacteraceae bacterium
ATTGCACTTGACGTAAACTCACACTTCCTATCCCCTTTCAACCAGGTTATCCATCCTTCAGACGCAGCGAAGATGCGGGCTCATAGATAACTTGACACCTTCCAAAATTAATTGTATAGTCTGTATGATAAAAAATAATTAATCTTATGGTCTGTCCAAATAATATGCCATTCCGGGACAAATGTTAAGGAGTTATAGAGATGCAATACGAACGCAGGTGGCTGGCAGTCATTTGACTGGCCTGGGCATTGGCCTCTTTACCGGGCCAAACCAGACCCTCCTCATGAGCGTCGGCACACGGGAAACGATGGGAGCCGCCAGCGCGCTCTCCAACCTGGCGAGTCGTCTTGGCTCTGTCTGCGGCCCCCTGGCGCTGGCTCTCACCTGGACCTTCCTCATCAGCTTCTCAACCCAGATGCTTGTAGGAATCCTGGTGGTAGACGGGTTCGCCATCCTGAATCTGCTCTTCGCCTGGTTGTCAATACAGAGGAGATCACGAGGCTTCTCAGCAGAGGAAGAGGCAGCTCCCGTCATCTCCATATAGAGCTTCTTAATCTTTTTGCCTGTACGCGATACTCAACCCTTTTCCGATAGGAATGACGAGATGATCGAACTGGGGCAGCGCCTCGACCGCGGAGAGATAGCCTGCAATTTCCTGCGGGTGCGACAGGACATTATCGGCAAAAAGGAACGCGTCCGCCGTCAATTTTGGCAGTAGGAGTGCGAGTTGGGATGGGGCGCTGAGGCGGTCAGCGTCGAAGAACACGCCATCAAATGGGCCTGCAAGCGTAGCTACGACCTGCGTAGCATCACCATGGATGAGCTCGACAACATCACGTAACCCGGCCTGGCGCAGGTTCGCACCGGCAAGTGCCTGTTTGTGTTCGTCGCGGTCGATACTGATCACATGGCCGCCAACCATATGTGTAGCCCATGCCAACCAGATGGTACTGTACCCATTCGACGTGCCGATTTCGAGCAGCCGTGTGCGCTGGCTACTGCGCAGCAGCATGCTGAGCAAGTGGGCAGTTTCTGGATCCAGGTTCAGCATCTTCCTGCTGCGGTCTTGTTCCTGTTCATCGTTGCGTCGTCCTGCCTCTTCGAGCTCGCTCAGCAAATGGCGAAGACTGGCATCCATAGCTGTTCAGCTCCTTTCTCAAGATCAAATAATGTAGCGACCATAGCGCCTAAAAAGCAGGCCCAATGAGCACAGGACACTTTGTGGATGCTGCCACAAAGCATCATAAACGCATCCAGCGAGCCTGCTCCCAGCCCATGTGGGCATGGCTATTGACCAGGCGCACCACAGAACCTGCATCCTGCCAGTCCACCACACTGATCGTGGCCGGGTCAAGGAAGATGTGGAACATGGAGGTGAGCGGTGCTCCAAGGGCCGTACAGAGTAGCGCCTTCACAGGTCCAACATGTGAGACGAGCACAACTATCTGACCGGGATGAGCCTGAGCCAGTGACGTGGCCGCGGCACAGGCACGGTCACGCATGTCAACCAGGCTCTCCCCGCCAGGAGGCGCAAGGGTAGCATCGCGTTGCCAGGCAGAAAGGTACTCGGCCTCCTGGACACCCCGCGCAATGATCTCATCGCGCGTATAGCCTTCCCACAGGCCAAAATCACTTTCGCGAAGATCATCAGCTTTCCGCACTTCCAGCCCATGGAGAGCAGCGATAGGCAAGGCCGTCTGGTAAGCGCGCTGTAAGGGACTGCTGTAGACCGCTGCAATCGGCTGCATCGCCAGTGCCTCAGCCAGCTGTTTCGCCTGCGCCTCCCCCGTTTCAGAAAGAGCATCATCTCGCCTGCCAATATAGCGAAACTCGCGATTCGCCACAGTCTCGCCATGACGCACAAGGATCAGCCGGGTCATATAAGCTTCTCCGTCGTTCTTTCATTGTTTCCTTTACTCTTGCAATAATAGAGGATGAAGTAGGTGAAACGCAAGAGCCATTTCGCGCCCACCGCCGCTTGACCTGCCCTTACACCTTCCTTACACTCGTTTGCCTTTTTCATCCACCCATCCTGCTTGCACGCCTGTACAGGCATCCCCCTTTCGGATAGAATAGAAGCACAGGAAGAGGAAGCGTTTCAGGGAAAGGGAAAGCTCCATGAACCGATACAATACTGAACAAAAGAGCGGAAGCCACTCGGCTGTCTCCAGCACCGCAAATACGCGTTTATCTGGCCCCTGGCTCATCATCGCTCGCGCCGTGTGGTTGGCGCTGATCATTCCCAGCCTGGGGCTCTTTGTTGCCGGTCTCCCAGCGTACTATCAGCAACTCCAAACGCCGTGTGTTGGTCCCGTGACCTGTAACATCGCCGGAGCACTGACTGCCAGGGGACTCCAGGCGCTCCTTGCCCTCGGCATCTCTGCCAGTGGGTATGCCGCATTTTATACCATCTTTTGGGTGATCGTCGCCGCGCTATGGTGCGGGATCGGCTTCCTCCTGTTCTGGCGCAGGTCTGATGATTGGTTGGCCCTGTTGGCAGCCTTTTTTCTCGTGATGTTCGTTACCACCTTCCCGGGGCTGCCCACCTCCGCGCTGGCGCTCATCTACCCGGCCCTCGATCTGCCCACCACGCTCATGAGCGCGCTTGGGCAAGTCTCCATTGGCGCGTTCTTTCTGCTCTTTCCCAGTGGACGGCTGGTCCCGCGCTGGATGGGAGTGTTCCTGTTGCTTCTCATCCTCCAGACCGTTTCGTCACTCTTCCCCCTTACGTCCCCGTTCAATGCGAATACTTGGCCAGGCTGGCTCACCGCGCTGCTTGATGTTGTCTCCTATGCCGCCATCATCTTTTCGCAAGTCTATCGCTACAAACGCGAGTCCTCTCCTGTCCAGCGCCAGCAGACGAAGTGGGTGGTCTTTGGCATTATCTCCGTGGCCGCCGGATTTATTGTGTTTGGCCTGCTTTTCGTTGGCTTGTTCCCAGAGGTTAATCAGCCCGATTCCCCGTATGCCTTGCTTCAGAACGTCTATCCCCTCCTGACGCTCTTGCTTCCCCTCTCGATCGGCATAGCGATCCTGCGTTTCCGCTTGTACGACATTGATATCCTGATCAACCGCACGCTGGTCTACGCCCTGCTGACAGGCATCCTGGCGACGCTCTACGTGTGCCTCACCGTCGGACTGGAAAGCCTGATCGGGTTGCTCACCAGGCAAGCCTCTCAGCCAGTGATCATTGTCATCTCCACGCTGGCGATTGCCGCTCTCTTCCAACCCTTACGCCGCCGGATTCAGAACCTCATTGACCGGCGCTTCTACCGCCGGAAGTATGACGCTGCCCGTACCCTCGCTGCTTTCAGTGCGACATTACGCGACGAAGTTGATTTGCACCAGTTGAGTGAGCACCTGGTGGCAGTCGTGGAGGAGACGATGCAGCCGACGCACACCTCGCTCTGGTTGCGCTCACCCCATAATGCTTCGTCAACCTTCAATTGACGCATGAATTGTAGGGGCGACCCTTGCGGTCGCCCGGCTCCAACGTGTCAAATGAAGCTTGACGCAGCAATAGGCGTCAAGTTCAGGAGGTGGAAACCGAGCCATTGGTGGCAGTCTCCGTAGGGGCGAGGGAGGTTGGGATGGGGATGGGTGGGCCCTTGTGGTCGCCCGCGGAGCCATTGGCTTCCCCTGTGCAGGATCGCCCTTCGCTCATCCCCTGCGCGGGCGATCAACCTGGGGTGGGGCCACGCTGCAGCTTTTGCCATATCACAGTTAAAACCCTGCTTTCAGCCAATCTTTGTTGGCATAATGGGTCTTGACGGTCTTAATGTAATCAATCGCGCCCTGGTCGTACCAACTGCCGCTGAACCATCGACCGACACAGCCCCATATGTCGCCTGCATGGTAGGTAGGATAGCCGGGCGAGGGTGGGCGACCAGAGAGATAGCTTGTCCATCCTTCGTAGCAGGCGCGGATAACTCCGTACATATACTCGGCGCTATAGGCCGTATCATCGCGGCTCATCGGCCATTCGCCCTTGTTGTAGATGTACTTGATCTGGAGAATGCCGTAGCTCTGGTAACAATTGTTGCCGTTCCAGGTCCCCGGCGGGCACAGGCTCTGGTCGGTCGTCAAGTCGCCCAACTGGCTCTGGTGCCAGTACGATTCCGTCACCGCCTCCGCCCGCACAATATTTGGATCTATGCCCCATTTGCACGCCGTCCATTGCAATATCTCGTCGGTTGTCCCTGTAAAGTTGCCTGCGATTTGTTTGCGCAGAGAATCTGCTCTGGGATCATAGCCAATACTATCATTCCACGCTTCCATACCGGCAATCTCCTGGGCTGTCGGTACCCGGTGATTTGCTGCATAGTTATCTGGCCGCGGCTCCCAGGAAGAAAGGTGAACGCGAGCGGCGCACTGCGCTTCAGTTGGCAAGGTGGCACCAGGAGGCAGCATGCCAAAGTTGCCCGTATTATACGTTGTCGTAGTAGGGCTAGGCCGTGTTTTTGTGACAGGATTGGCGGTAGGTTTTTGCGTGTGCCTGGCAAGAGGCGTCTCTACCATAGCTACGTGCGAATAAACAGATATTCCCTGTGAGGAAGTTGTGGATACGGTTTTGTGCTGTAGCTCTACCGACCTCTGTGCAACAAATGCAGCAGCGGGGATGGCAACAGCGAGGAGGCAAATAACAAGGAGGCTCGCCATTGTTACACGATGGCGAGGCGAAAACAAATGAGGATATCTTCTCACTAACTCCCTCCCTACATCCGTAGGAGCCGATTTACCGCGCTCATCGCCGATTGATCGGTCCTCGGTGGACGTTCCGCTATCCATGAACAAGTTAAAAAACTTTATGACACAGTCTCATATGCAAGAATACACGAGAATTGTTCGCAGGAGCTAAAAATCACCCTAAAGTCCTGCTTTCTCTTCCTCTTTTTTTGATGGACTAGTTGCATATGACAATTTTTCTGTTTGCCTGGGTTGCTGCCTACTTATTGAAAGCAGCAGGTTTAGAAAGTATAAACTATTACTACAGGCTGATTGAAGGGTTGTTTGAGAAACACCGCTTTACACTTATATTCCGATCATGCTATGATGAGTAATAAACGTACTTTTGCGAAAGGCAGGGCTGATATGTCAACGACATCTGAGAGAGTGCCCATGGTCACTCTTGCTGATTGGGTTCCAGGACCCAAACAAGGCGAGTGGACTTATAGCGATTATGCGGCCCTTCTAAATGATGGGCAACGGTATGAGATTGCGAACGGAGTACTCGTCATGGCACCAGCGCCCGATGGACCACATCAAGATGCAGTGTTACGGTTTGCTCACTACCTCCTCGTCCATGTTGAATTTGCCAATTTGGGGAAGGTGCGTGTTGCTCCTTCTGATGTCGAACTTTCTCCCAACAATGTGTATCAGCCTGATGTCTTTGTCGTACTGAACCCCCACCTGAATAGAGTGCAAGAGAAGAAAGTTATTGGTGCTCCTGATCTTGTCATTGAGGTCGCCTCTCCTAGTACTGCTCCCTATGATCGGCTGACCAAATATGAGACCTATGCCCACTTTGGCGTACCAGAGTACTGGATTGCGAAAACTGATCCACGCACTGTCGAGGTGCTTGTATTAGAGAACGGGAAGTATCGTTCGCTGGGTGTCTTTCGTGGGCAGGAGACATTACCCTCACGGATAGTTCCAGAGATGCCAGTGCATGTCGATCAGTTCTTTGCGTGAAGTAAGTCTCCGTTTGATAAAGAAAACAGCAAACACGGACATTTTTGTTCAAATGTGTTTAATCGCCCCTGGCAGAGCTCGTGACCGTTCAAAAAAGCCTGTCCCTCCTCCTTTCCCCCACCCATATGCTATACTGTACCCTACAAGCCTACACATGCTACAATCCACAAATCTTTTGCAGGGAGGAGCTACATAATGTCAGGCATGTCACGGCGCCCCTGGCTCCTGATTGGAGGAGTAGTTATTATCATTCTTGGGCTGCTCATTGCATTCAGCTTATACTTTCTTTCGACTATCACCTCCGGAAAATCAGCCAAGGGTATCCCAACTCGTGTCAGCTCCACCCATCCTCTCAATGAGCCCCCAATCTCACACAGCAGCACCGCCCACATAACCGGGTCACCAACCCGATCCCCCGGCGTTGGCATCCAACTGCTCCAACTCAGTAGTGATCCTTATACCAATAGTGGGAGTCAGCACCAGACCGAGGTCGAGCCAGGTACGTTCTCCTATGGCTCAACCATCGTTTCAGCATTTCAGGCTGGCCGTTTCAGCGATATTGGTAGTTCAAATATTGGATGGGCAACCTCTACTGATGGAGGTACGACATGGCGGCATGGATTCTTGCCCGGCACAACGGTCTTCGCGACGCCCGCGGGCCAGTTTGATCGTATCACTGACCCCTCCGTGGCCTATGATGCTGCCCTCGAGACCTGGATGATTACCACCATTGTTTTTCGGGAAACGCCCGGCGGTATTACTGCCCCGGCGCTGTTAACCAGCCGCTCTACTGATGGCGGAATTACCTGGGATAGACCTGTAGCGGTTGCAGATGTGGGGAACAATGGCTATCTCGACAAGGATTGGGTCGTCTGTGACAATACATCTACCAGCCCATACTATGGCACCTGTTATGTTGAATGGGATGACTCCGCCAGAAGCAACTTGATCCAGATCAGCCCATCCAGGGATGGAGGCAAAACATGGGGAGCCGCCAGAACGACCATCAACCGCTCCTCCGGCTTCGATGGAGCGCCCCTTGTCCAACCCAATGGCACGGTAATTGTTCCCCTCAGTAATGCAAACCAGACGGCTGTTATGGCAATCACCTCCCACGACGGCGGCGCAAGCTGGAGCCGGCCAACCACCATTGCCCCGGTCACTTCCTTCTCTCAGAGGGCTTATTTCCAAGACAAGATACTTCTCAATACGGGGATTGATGGCTCTGGCAAAGTCTATCTTACCTGGGTAGACTGTCGTTTTGAAACTGCTTGCCAGGAAAATGATCTCGTAATGACCACCTCAACGGATGGGATCACCTGGACTCCAGTACAGCGTATCCCCATTGTTCAGGTTGGCAGCGGCATCAATTACTATGTGTCCGGTCTAGGCGTTGATACGTCTACTTCTGGCACCATGGCTCATCTGGGGCTTGTCTTCTACTACTACGTGGCCAGTTGCGTTTCCAATTGCAAGCTCTCTGTTGGATTTATTTCCTCAATCAACGGAGGGATCAGCTGGAGCATAAAAACGCAAGTAGCAGGCCCATTTCCTGCCAGTTGGGTAGCCCGGGGGAACAATAAGGTTGGCGATTACATCTCCCTCTCATTCTCGCATGGCAGAGCCTTTCCTGTATTTTCAGCGGCCACTTCCCCTGGCGCGGACCATCTCAATGAAGCCATGTATACCGTGCAAAGAGGCATAGCACTATAAAGCCCACACCTTTGCGTTGCGAAACACCGCCTGGGCAGCTGTCCCTGTAGCATTCCAGGAAAAGACAGCTATGTGACCGTGAGAGTAAGTGCTGTCATTGACACTCCTGATCAGTTGCCTGTTCATATACAACCCGATACTCCCTCCGTTCACTACAGCAGCAATCAGATTTGGCTGAGAGAGATTCACAGAGACTGAACCTGTTGCCAGCGGCACTCCATCAGAGTTTGTTTGCGACATGAGGAGGAGAGAGTAGCTCCCATCGACGCCTATGCGGAAAAGGTAGTACCTGTCTGTGGTGGCATTACAGAAAATAATTCCAGCATAGTCACCTGAAATCAACGTCATTTGCACCTCAAAGGCAAAGTTGCGAAAGTCAGTGTTGTTGGCAGCACAGTCCCTTGCGGTCGCCCCGCCCTTATCTCTGTTCTGGAGTTGAGAGAAGGGCGTCACAAGGAAGTTGCGCTCTCCTCTTTTTTGTCTGCTAGAGATCGGGCGCGGCAAGGCCGTGCGCGCCAAGCGAGAAGGAGAGTTCGCCCCCGTGGTGCAGATCGTGCTCGATCACGTGCCAGGTCACCCACTGGCGCGAGAGTTCGTATGGCTCGCCCCAGCGCTCACCTCTGAAAATATAGTCCATATCTTCCGGCGTCCAGCGTTGCAGACATTCCTGCCAGGCGCGAAAGGTGACCTCCAGGCCGCGCACCAGTTCAGCCGTGGATGGCACGTCGCCATCATATTCCCACTGTGCGATGGCCGCCACGTCTGGGCCGCCTTCGCCCATCAAGCCAGACAACCAACCAGCACGCGTGCGTACAATATGCTTGGCGAGCAGGCCGATTGAACGCAGGTTGGGAGCTATCCTGAGTTCCAGTTGCTCAGTCGTCAGAGGCTCGATCGCCTTGACAAGATGGCCCTGGTAGACATCCCAGCCTTGATAAAAGTTCCAGGGAGAGACTGTGTGTTGCTTCATGCTTTCTTGCTCCTCGTCATATCTTGCAAACAGGCGCTCGACAGAACTATCGAACATGTATTCAATAGTATACCGCAAATCAGCCTACAACGTCCCACAAACGACCAGGTTTTCTGTCACCGTCCACTCTCAGAAATTGTTTTTATGGCGTGCGCGGAAACGGCGTGCCTTCAAAAGGTTAGCGCATTTATCAGGTGTACAGTAAAGCCTGGTACGACTCTTACTCTCATCATAAAAGACCCAACGGCAGTTGGTATTTGCACACATTTTGAGACGCCTGGGATCCTGGTCAGCCAGCAAATGAGCGAACGAAGCCGCGACCTCTGCCTGTACCCAGTCCCAATCCTTCTTCAGTGGCACCATTTCCAATCGATATCCTTCTGTGTCTTTCATCAGGCGACGATTCAAAGGCATCTTGAGCAGAACAGCATTAAGTGCTGCCTGATCATGGTCTGCGATCTGCCCCTCAACCAGAGCCTCTATCATAGAGCGCAGCAGGGTCCGGAGCGCCACAAGCGTAGTTTGTGTCGCTGCATCAGGTGGGCCATCAACCTGTAGTCCCCATTTGACGAGGAACTGTTCCAACCAGCCTGGCTGCTGGAGATCATCTCTTACCCACCGGCCACGGAAATCGCGAAACTCGCTATTGATGAAATCAAGGCATATCGTATCCATTGTTCTCTCAGCTCCCACAAAGTCCTACAGGAATTGGCTCTGCCTCCTTCATGTCTCCTATCTCAACAACGGTTGAGATGGAAAGAAGACCAGCGTAACTTGCTAAAAAAACATTGACAGTTACACGGTTGGCATGTTATCCTCTTGATATAACTGTATTAAGCAACATTGACAGTTACAATACCAGCCATGGTCCCTCATTGTCACACAGTATTTGTCATCAAGAAAGGGATTTGACGATGCA
>CATPCK010000310.1 GCA_955652655.1 uncultured Ktedonobacteraceae bacterium
TGCTTGTACTGCGGACCACGTAAAGTCGATCAGTGGCGGCAACTGGTGAAGCTGGCCGAACCAACGCATTTTGTCACCTTGACCAAAGTGGGGTGGACGATCAAAGAGGCGGCGCGGGTCTATACCACGGTCTTGCAGTACATCCGGCGCGGGTCAAAAGGGGTAGGGCCTCATCGTGTTGGGGCGCGTCCAGCCTATCCTATTGAGTGTTTTGCGGTCTTGGAGGAGCATCGCGATTTTGAGCATGTGGGCTTTCACTGGCACCTGTTGGTCAAGGGCGTGGAGTACCTGCCCAAAGGGATCTTGAGTGAGGCGCTGCGTTCAGCCACCAAAGGCCGCTCGTATATCGTGCACGTCGAAAGTGTGAAAAAGCTTCATGCGGTTGGGTATGTGACCAAGTACCTGACCAAAGAGGTGACGCAAGAGAAACGGGGGATGCGGGAAGAATTGCGCGAAATGATGGTGTATCGCCTGGATGAGCAGGGCAAGCTGGTTGAAGAGTGCTCCATGCAAACCGTCCAGGTGATGAGTAAGGCGCACCGTATCCGCTACACCCGGCGGTTCTTCCCTGCATCGACGGCGGATTTGCGGCTGCGGCTCTTCGTCGAGTTGGGAGATGCCAGTGAGATCGAGATTGATCAGGCGGCATCTCCTGACACGGAGGGGGTTGTCAGTCAGGTGCAAGAAGAGCAGCCAGGCGCAAAGCGGTCGTCGTGGGTGCTCTATGAGCAGGAGCCATTTAGTCACGAGATCGAGGACTACCGTGATCGAAGGTTTAGTGCCCTGGTGGAATCCATGCACGACCTTCGAGCTGGCAAGTCGATGTATTCCCGTCGGGTCGTCAGCATTTGGGCGTATCAGCGGGGGCTTGCACGTAGTGGAAAGGATTACGGCAAGCCATGAACGAAAAGAGGTGGACTGTGAGGCAATCTAAGATCAAACAGCAACGGCGTCAAGTGGCTGCGCGAGCGGCAATGATCGCACAAGCTCGGCACAAGTGGATGGGCAAGCCAGTCTTGTTTACCATTCCGCAAGGGATTGGCTACGGGGTGGTGTATGAAGTTTCCGATGAAGGTGATGTCATTGTGTCTCATGAAGCGTTTCGAGAGACCGGGCTTCCTCCCGCTTTTGCTTTTAATGTTGAGCGAATAGATGAGTTTTTGACAGAAGTTTTGTGAGGTGCGGTATGGTTCGACGGAAGAAAGTTTCAACGGTACAACCAGTGTTGCTCACTATTCCAGATGTAGCTGAACAGCTTGGAGTGTGCCGTACTACCGTTTATAACCTTATTAACCATAATGGCTTGCCATCAGTCACACTTGGAAGTGTACGAAGGGTACATCCCACATCACTACAAGACTGGCTGAAACAACATGAGCAACAAAGTGCATAAGTGTTGATTGTTCCATGCCTGGCTATCTGAACAGTGGTCAGGCATGTTTCCTTTTTAAAGAGGTGATGCTATGGCAAAACCAAGGCGACGCGCTAAGGGTGAAGGTTCAATCTATCAACGCAAGGATGGACGATACGTAGCAGAAATGACGTTGGAAGATGGCAAGCGCAAGCAGTTCTACGGCAAAACGCAAAAAGAAGCTCTTGATAAGCTACGGAAAGCCCAACGGGAGCAAGAGCAAGGAATACTTGCGACGGGGCCGCAGCAAACAGTCAAGCAATTCCTTGAATACTGGCTAGAGGATGTACATAAGCTTAAAGTTCGTGCGGGGACATACGAGGTATACCGTGGTATTCTTGACAAGCATCTTATTCCTGGGCTTGGGCATATGAAGCTACAAAAGCTTACAACGCAACAAGTGCAAACTCTCTATGCAAAGAAGCTAAAAGAAGGCCTTTCTTCTCAAAGAGTACAAACCATTCATGTGGTGCTGCATAAGGCATTAGATCATGCCAAGCGTATAAAGCTAATTGGTAGTAACGTTTGTGATGATGTCGAAGCATTGCCACGGCAAGCACAGTTAGAGATGCAACCGTTGACACCTGAGCAAGCTTACATGCTATTGCAAAAGGTACGTGAGCATCGTTTAGAGGCGGTGCTTACACTGGCACTTACAACGGGGATGAGAAAAGGTGAAATACTTTCTTTACGCTGGCAAGATATCGACCTGCAAAAGAATACGCTCCAGGTACGTCATACTGTGAGTTACAGGGGGCGCGGTAAGTTTATCGAAGGTGAACCAAAAACTGAGAAGAGCAAGCGCAAGATCACGCTCCCACAGTTTGTTGTGGAGACGCTGAAACGACATCGCTCCATGCAGCTAGAAATGCGACTACAGGCAGGTACAGCATGGGTTGACAATGATCTTGTGTTCCCTAACAAGCGAGGGGCATTTATGGTCCCTACGACGCTTTCAAATCATTTTTTTAAGCTGATCGAAGAGATAGGTTTGCCTCACATCCGTTTTCATGATTTGAGGCATAGTGCCGCAACACTCTTGCTCAGTATGGGTGTACCTGCTAAAGTTGTCCAGGAAATTCTAGGACATAGCACCTTTGGCACGACGATGAATAGATATTCTCATGTGCTTCCCACTATGCAGCAAGAGGCAATGGATAAGATGGATAGCTTTTTTAGACAGCATTAACATCATCCATTTTGACAGTGAGCTGCCCTTGACGTACAATGATGCAGATATCCTTCAATACAAGGAGTTCTACTAGTAAAGCGAATTCCAGTCAGGATAGCATTCAGTATGCCAGATATGTTGAAGCGAAAATCTCGACTCATTACTTTTGTCTTGATAGTCTTTTCAGTGTTGCTTGGAATCGCAAGCGGCCCTTTGGGAAATGCTATTGAACTGCCTGCCGCTCTTAAACCCATCGCTTTTCCCCTGTTCCTCTGTGTAGCCTTTGTCTTGAGTCTCATTGCTGTCTATCAGTACTTCGCTCAGGAAAGAAAAGAGCAGACTGTACTGCCATTGAGCGGCCAAAACCGTCAGCGCCTCATTGCCAAAGTGCGTACCTTCTGGATTGCAGGTTTTCTTCAACAATCTCTTCATGGTGCAGCACTCATGGCTTTAGGCTTGCAGAGTCAGCCAGACGTTCTCGAAAATCCATGGCGTTTCGACCTTCAGCAAGCAGACCTACCCGCGCATATGCTAGAAGCGGGCATACACATTACACAGGTATATGATGAGGGACCCGGAGAACTGCTCATTCTAGGGAAGCCTGGTGCTGGTAAAACA
>CATPCK010000311.1 GCA_955652655.1 uncultured Ktedonobacteraceae bacterium
ATTACAGGCTGGGTCTTTACGCCCGCCCCACTTGAGTTGTTCTGGGCAGCACTGCTCGGTGGAAGTTCAGCCCTGGTCTTCACACTTGGCATTGCTCTACCGCCATTACTGGCAAGACCTGGAGAAGTTGCGCGCCTCACCGGCATTACAATTTCTCTCACGTACGCTGTGGCCTTTGTGGGACCACTCATCGGCGGTCAGTTATGGGACCTCTTCCACCTTCCGGCCGTAGCATTCCTGCCCGTAGCTATCGCCAGCATTATGCTGATCGTCCTTGGCATACTTCTACCTTCATACCGCGCTTTCGGCCTGGCCGCAGCGGTTGAGCGCAGCTCTGTGCACAGAGCAGATCCGGCCAAATCAACGCCACCAACCAGGTAGGATGTGCCTTCGGCGTCCAGATGCTTTTCCTTCCTCGTACTGTGGAACACGTTACGCCCGCAAGTCGGTTTCGATGTAGCGTGTCAAATGCGCTACGGCCCGCTGCATATGCAGCGGGTCCTGGTAGAGTTTGCTCAACATCACCGCACCCTCCGTTGTTGCGATGAAAACGGTCACACAAGTATCCACATCAACCTCAGGGCGGATCTCTTGCCGCTCAATACCTTTGGAGATAATGCGCTCGAGAGTGCCACGTAAGCTATCCATCGCGGCTTTCGCGCGATCTCGCAGAACGGGATAGGCATCATCTGCCTCAATAGCTGTATTGAGGATGGGACACCCCCCATCAACAACGGGATCGTCGATCAGGCTCTGAAAGTAGGACACAATGGCAAGCAAGCGATCAACGGCATGGGTCTTCCCCGCGAGGAAGCTGCGGATACGTTGATCAAGCAGCTCATAGGCGTAATCGAAAGCTTCAAGGGCGAGCTGTTCTTTACTGGTGAAATGGTTGTAGATGCCCCCCTTTTCTAGCCCCGTCTCGTGCATGATATCAGAAAGCGACGAGCCAAAGTAGCCCTGCCGGCTGAACAACTGGGCGGCCTGTGCCAGAATCATTTCTCGTGTCTGTTCACCTTTACTCATCAGTTACTCCTAAAGCCCTGGAAGTGTATCAGATTGGAGCAGACGCTGGAAAAACTGGTTGATGGTCTGCTGGTCCACAGCGGAGCCAAGGCGTCCCAGCAGGATGTTGGCAGGGTCCATGCGAATATTTGCCTCGGAGGTCAGATACTCGACGAAACCATAGGGCGCAAAGAGCTGTTCGACCACTTGACGGTAGCGAAACCGATTGATCCCCAATCCCTCCATGTCCCAATGCCATGAGAAACCCATGCCCAGGACAATATGGTGCTCCAAAGGATTCCGTTCAAAGACCAACGTCAATAATTGGCGCGCAATGCCGAGATTCCGCCATGCTGTACTGACCTCGACCGCGATCTCATACGTGTTCGCGAGCCCCTCCCACCAGGTATCGGCAGGAGCGAGCGTGACCTGTCCAACAATTTCTCCGCGATGGGTATAGGCCAGGGCGAGCCGGCAATCGGAGCGTTGGGCGAGGCCGAGGAGCAGGGCATGTTCGCGCTCGGGAAGGCGGGCAAAGGCTCGCAGCCCGCTGTCGGCTCTCAGGCTCTCGACAAGCGCTGGGGGGCAATGATCTTGCAAGAAAATTGGCCCTGCCGGAGTAGCCATGGACTTGTAATGAGAGATGTCGTTCTCCTGAGAGCGCGATTCGTGCGACCGAGCCGTCGTTCGTGCTACGTGAAGCATCAATGTCTATCCTTCCTTTTGGGCGCAATAATGAAGTTCAATAAAATACTTCGGATAGCGGAACATGCACGGAGGGCCGATCAAGCGGCTGTGGGCGCGGTAAACCGGCCCCTACGTTTGTCCGGAGTATGTTGTTCATCTGCATAATCGGCCCCTACCAGCTCACCAGGTGAGACAATGGAAGAGGAACGCTACGGAATTACTGGTGCAACAGGAGGCAGGTCGTTGTCCCACAAGCAAGCTATCCAGCAATCCTTTCAACCGAGTTATTGATCAGACCGATTGGTCTGATTTTCGTTCAAAAAAAGAGAAAGAACGATTTAAGACCGAACGGTCTTAAATCAAGTATAGCTGATGTGCTGAGCTGTTGTCAAGGGAAAAACGTCTAGATTTTGCGTCCCACATCTTTCCAATATGGCTCGCGGATGAGCGCTTTAAGGAGCTTACCTGCCGGACTGCGCGGGATTTCATCGACGATGTCTATCGAACGCGGATTCTTGTAGTCGGCCAGTCGCTCACCGCAGAAGGCTAGCAGTTCTTCAACAGTGGCGCTGGCTCCTGGCCGCAGTTCGACCAGCGCCTTCACCGACTCGCCCCAGTGTTCATCGGGAACGCCAATCACGGCCACATCTATGACTGCCCGGTGCGCGGCCAGCACCGCCTCGATCTCTGCCGGATAAATGTTAACCCCGCCAGAAATGATCATATCGATTTTGCGGTCACAGATGTAATAGTAGCCCCCGGCGTCGCGATAGGCGATATCACCAACAGAGAAGAAGCCATCCTTTGTGTTACCAGCCGTCGCCTCCGGTTTCCTGTAATACTCGGCCAGCCAGGCATTACGTGACCACATCTCTCCCGGCATGTCATCAGTGACTTCATTCCCCGCCGGGTCAAGCAGGCGTATCTCCTGCCCTGGAGCAACCTTGCCACACGAATCCGGCTTGCGTAGCTGGTCTTCGGGCCTGAGAAGGGTGACAATACCGGTTTCAGTCGCACCGTAGAACTCCCACAGGCACTCACCGAAGCCCTCGATAGCTCGCACTTTCAGTACATGGGGACAGGGCGCTCCGCCGAGGATGATAGAACGCAAAGAACTGCTATCATAGCGAGAGAACACATCTTCGGGCACATCGCAGAGGCGCTGCAGGAGGGTTGGGGCCATGAAGGTTGTCGTAACTTTGTGGCGCTCGATCAGCTGCAGCGCCTCCACAGGGTCGTACTTTGGTTGGATCACAAGCGTCGCTCCCAGGAGCAAGTGAAGCGAGACAAAGAAGCTGGGCGCGCTATGATAGTAGGGGCCTACCAGCAAATGAACATCCGACTCGACCAGTTCAAACGCTTGCACAAGCCGGATGACATGGTTGACCGGTACACCGCGCGGGCGATAGGCTCCTTTGGGTTTGCCCGTTGTACCGGACGTGTAGCTCATGGTAGATCCCAGCCCACTTTCACCCACCGGTACGTCTTCGCCTGCGTTGGCAAGCAGGTCCTCGTAATGCTGCCAGCCAGGCCGGATAGGGGGAAGCCGGGTAGGGGCAAGCCCTACCCCTACATTTTTTTCGATAGCGATATAGACAACCTCACCCTGCACCCCGGCGCG
>CATPCK010000312.1 GCA_955652655.1 uncultured Ktedonobacteraceae bacterium
GAAACAAACCAACATCCCCTATCAAACGTACTATCGTTGTTATACATTATTGGAACGCAAACACAAATCACCAGGACAGGAACAACCAATGAGTAGAGATAGACCTCGCTACCACAACGATTGGGATGAGGATGAGAACGAAAAATACAACGACTGGGACGACGAAGAATACTATCCCGGCCAAACATATGCGCCTGCCCCACGCTCTCGCCGACCTCAACCTCAATACAGGCAACCTCCCAGGTACAGGCAGCCTCCTCGCACACAACCGAAACGCAGGGTCTGGCCCTGGCTGCTCACCGGCTGTGCCGGTGGCATACTCATATTGGTACTCGCGGCAGTAATCATCGTCCTGGTGGCTGTTCGTTCAGCGACCAATGGTGGCAGCATACCCGCTATTCCTGGCATCACCAACCAGGCAAACTACACGAAGCAGAGCCAGCAGACCCTGCAATTAACTTCGTTAACACAACTGCAAATACACAACCAGGTCGGCAACGTCACCATCACAGCCGATTCCAACGCCATGAACACATCAATCACGACCGTCAAGAAAGTCAAAGCGGCCAGCAGCGACGACGCGAACAAAGAGTTTAATAATATCTCCGTCCAGGTGCAGGCCCCTACCGCACCCACTTCCCCTCTTACCATTAACGCAACAGTCCCCGGCACAGGGAACCTCTTCAGCACCCATAATGATTCAGTAGATATAAACATCACCCTGCCTGCTTCGGCCATAACCGCCGCGCCCACAGCCAATTCTAATGCGACGCCCAATACGACATCTTCTACCCAGTCAACAGCGTTCACGCTCAATGTCGCAAACTCCATCGGCAACATCTCAGTGAACGGTCTCAAGGGCATCTTGCAGCTTAAAGACGATATCGGAGATATCACTGTGCAACAGACAACTCTCTTCGATAGTTCTCATGTGCTGACCGGAACAGGGAATGTGACCTTCAACGGGGGCCTGGATACCACCCCCCTTTCAAATAATCCAACGCCGCGCTACAAAATCCAGAGCGAGACAGGCAATGTTAATGCCACCCTCCCTGGTGAAACGAATGTTATTCTCGACGCCAACACCAACTTTGGTTCGATCACCAGTGACTTCCCCATCAACGCCACGACCTCCGATAAAGCAACCAATTTCTACGGACCGCTCAACCCAAATTCATCGTCAGCTACGCCTGTGGCAGTGCTGACACTCAACGTCAGCACCGGCAACGTAACCGTGCATCGCGCCTGACATCAACCAGCAAACAAGGAGGGCTTCTCGAAAGTCATATGGACACACTGAATGGTTCACCAGGTTTAGGTTCGATCAACTTTCTTACAGGTTCACTGGCAGGAAGCACGGTCCAGCTTCATAAATCGACAGTCACAATAGGGCGGGAGCCGGGTAACGATATTGTTGTCACTGACCCATCCGTCTCGCGTCACCATGCCACAATTACCTTGAACGGCGGAACCTGGTTCATCAGCAACCTTACCCAGCGGAATATCATCACCATCAATCAGCGCGATGTGCCGCCCCTCCAGCAGTCACCCATCAGTGAACGCGATACCATCACATTAGGCACAGAAACAACATTTCTCTTTCTGCCCAATGCAGGCGTCTCACCCTCTTCTCAACCTGCCGCGCCTCCGCAACAGCCATTTCAGAACGCTCCTCCCCCACCGATTTCACCGTCATTCGCCGCTCAGCAGCCAGTACCGCCATATAATCCTGCCGTAGTAGCTCCACCTCTCCCTCCAACAGGAAGGCTGGCGCAAGAACAACAGTATCAACCTGTACAAGCTGGCGCGCAGCGGGCCACGGCAGGCGTCTACGCTGCAGCATCGAGCGGGACTGAGAGAAATGCCCCTCTTGGCACACCATCGCTAGAGGTAAGCTCCAACATCAACCAGGATAGGCCACACTATCCGCTTACCGCGCAAGTAACCAATATTGGGCGTCACCCCACCAACGATATTGTCATCAAGGAGCCGGTCGTCTCCGCTTTTCATGCCCAGGTCGTGCGTGAAGGCGACAGGCTTATATTCATACACCCTCATCCCAGGCAGCAGCGCACCACCAACGGCATCTTGTACCAGGGACGTTCTATCCCCGGCAATGAGAGCTTCCGCAAACCGCTGGAACGTGGCGATATCTTCCGCGTAGGTGATGAACACGGTACGCTCGTCACCCTCACCTACAATGATGGTTCGGCAGCAGCACAGGACATCGTACCTGCAATTCACCCCATTCCCCTCGGTGCTCCAGTCATTAGCCTCGGGCGGCTACCGGATAATGTCGTTATCCTCAATCATCCACAAGTTTCCGCTTATCATGCCCGCCTGGAACTCGTTCAGGGTGGCTACCGCATCGTCGACCTGCACAGCACCAACGGTGTCTTTATCAACGCGCAGCGCGTATCGCACCAGTTGCTCCAAACTGGCGACGAGATACGTATTGGCCCTTTCAAGCTCACATACACAGGTACGCAACTGACACAGTTCGACGAGAGTAACAGTGTTCGCATCGACGCCATCCACCTCAAAAAGGTGGGTAATAAGAAGACCATACTGCTTAACGATATCTCCCTTGCCATTCCGCCGCGCAAGTTTGTGGCACTCGTTGGTGGCTCCGGGACCGGTAAATCCACACTGATGGACGCCCTCAACGGGCTCCGACCAGCACAGGACGGCAAAGTTTTCTATAACGGCCAGGACTACTATAAACACCTTGCCGCCTTTAGCACCCAGCTCGGCTATGTCCCGCAGGATGATATTATCCACCGCGATTTGACCGTTGAGCGCGCTCTCTACTATGCCGCCAGGCTGCGCCTGCCAGGCGACTTTACTGAAGCGCAGATCAAACAGCGCATCGATGAAGTGCTCGATGACGTGGAGATATCAAACAGAAGGAAATTGCTGGTGAGCAAACTCTCTGGCGGTCAACGAAAACGCGTCTCCATAGCCCTTGAACTGCTGGCCAATCCCAGCGTCTTCTTCCTGGATGAGCCAACCTCGGGCCTTGATCCAGGCCTGGATCGTAAAATGATGTTCCTCTTGCGCAAGCTCGCCGACAAGGGGCACACCATCGTCCTGGTGACGCATGCCACGAATAATATCAACGCCTGTGACTACATCTGCTTTCTAGCGCAGGGTGGCCTCCTCACCTTCTTCGGTCCCCCCAATGAAGCGAAAACCTATTTCGAGAAAGCCGACTTTGCTGAAATCTATAGTGCTCTTGAGCCGACAGAACAAAATAAGAACATTCCGGCAGAAGCAGAGGCAAAGTTCAAAGCATCTCCCTACTATCAGCAGTACGTGCAAAGACCGCTTGAACAGGGGCCCGTTGGTCGTGCCAACATCATTGACGCGACTGTTGATCTCAAACCGCCCAGGCGCGGTAACCCCATGCAGCAGTTCCGCTTGCTCACCATGCGTTATATGGAACTGCTCAAAAACGATACGATAAACATGCTGATCCTGCTCTTTCAAGCGCCCATCATCGCGCTGATCCTGTATTTCCTGGTTGCGCCCCTGACATTCAGCCCCAGCAGCATTGCAACGTGTCCACCGAACCCCCAGTTTCCGCAGACCGTCTCCAACAAGTTCGACTGTCAAAATGTAGTCAACGCGCTCAATACGCCCCAGGGAAAGGAATACCTTGCCCAGAGAAACTTGACCGAAGCGCAAGCAGTTCAGCGATCCATCGCTCCTGGCTCCGGTGGAGATGCCCAGAAAATCCTCTTTATCATGGCCTTTGCTGCTGTGATGTTCGGAGTGATCAACGGAGCGCGTGAGATCGTCAAGGAAAACCCCATCTACCGGCGTGAGCGCACAGTCAACCTTGGCATCATCCCTTATATGTTCTCAAAGATCACAGTGCTGGGCGTGTTGTGTCTCCTTCAGAGCCTTGTGCTGGTAATTCTTGTCAATCTGCGAGCGCCGTTCCAACACAGTACCATACTACCTCCTGTGCTGGAAATATATATCTCCCTGGCGCTCACTTCACTGGCCGGTTTGATGACAGGGTTAGCGCTTTCTGCGCTCGCACCAAATACTGACCGTGCGACCAGCTTTATCCCGATTATCCTCATCCCACAGGTTATCTTTTCGGGCATCATCTTTCCACTGAATAACCTGGGGCTACAATTGTTAGGGGCATTCTTCCCAGCCCGTTGGGCTATGGCGGCAATGGGTTCCACAATAGGACTCCATGGAGACAAACTCGGTGGCGACATTTTTTCCTACCAGGGAACGCTCTTCTCAACACACAGCCAGGCACAAGCCACAACCCATCTCTTGCTCATGTGGTTTGCCTTGATTGTGACGATTGTTGCCCTTGTCGCACTCACCGCCTTCTTCCTGAAACGAAAAGATGTGAGAGGATAACATGGTACTTATTGGCATATTGCTTGCTTGAAGATACCATCGTATGCTATTGTTACAGTGTTCTCGTCAGGATTATCCGAGTAAAGGGAACGAGCAAACGAAGGGTGTTACTCAACAAACGCATTATCATCGGCATCTGTGGAGGGATTGCATCATACAAAGCGGTTGACCTGGTGAGTAAATTGCAACAGGCAGGTGCACTCGTAGATGTGATCTTGACAGAGCACGCGGAAGACTTTGTTCGACCGTTGACCTTTTCAACGATGAGCCATCGACCCGTGTATAGCGACCTCTGGGAAGCTTCGGGACGTGCAGCGGAAACGCATATTGCGTTAGCAGAGGAAGCAGAGTTACTGGCCATAGTGCCAGCAACGGCCAACACCATCGCTAAGTTGGCGTATGGCATAGCGGATAACATGCTTACCGCTGTGGCATTGGCAACAAAAGCTCCCCTGGTTTTGGCTCCTGCCATGTACCGGGATATGTATACACACCCGGCAACACAAGCAAACCTGGTTTTGTTACGAGAACGGGGCGCGTGGATCATAGAGCCAGAAGTTGGACGACTGGCTTCTGGAGCAGTTGGGCCAGGTCGACTGCCAACTACAGAGGTTCTGCAGGGGGCTATCAGCAAAGTACTGGGACGCAACGGCGATCTTGCTCATCGTCTGGTCGTCGTCACGGCTGGTGGAACGCAAGAACCAATTGATCCGGTGCGATATGTGGGGAATCGCTCATCAGGGAAGATGGGTTATGCACTAGCGATAGAGGCCAGGGATCGCGGCGCAGATGTCATTTTGATCTCAGGTCCTGTAGCGTTAGAAGCTCCCTATGGCGTGGAACTGCGAACAGTCAAAACCGCATTACAAATGCGCGACGCTGTTCAAAGCGCGATCACCAATGCGGATGTGCTTGTAATGAGTGCCGCTGTTGCGGATTTTCGCCCAGAAACTCCAGCAGCACAGAAGTTGAAGAAGGGCAATGGTGGAGGTGAAGCGCAAGGATTTGATGTTCACGGAGGGTTGACTCTTCACCTGGTACGCAATCCGGATATTCTTGGAGAGCTTGCCGGGATATTTGGGTCATCCGAAACATCAAATGGGCAATTAACGGATAAAGGTGAACGTAGTAAGCGCCTGGTGCGTGTTGGTTTCGCAGCTGAAACGAACGATATCGTTTCCAACGCACAAAGCAAATTGCAAGCCAAACACCTGGATTTGCTGGTCGCGAACGATGTCAGCCGACGTGATAGCGGCTTTGGCGTGGAAACCAACAAAGTTATCATCTTTCATGCCACTGGTGTAATCGAAGACTTGCCAGTAATGCCCAAAACAGGCGTTGCGGCAACCATCTGGGATCGCATCGTACCTTTATTGAGTACGACATAGATCGGAGAACAGTGGCTCATGATGGGAGATTTCGTTTTAGAATTATTGAGTACGAGGAGTACGCAGGAGGCATCCACTATGGATCGTGCTGCTAGCGCTGGTTTTGAAGGCATCGCTCAGATGCTGCTTGAACAGAAAAAATTAATGGACGCTTTGGAATCCGAAAATCGCGAATTGCGACGGCAACTCTTTGATCTACGTCGGGGAGTGGGCATCGCGGTAGTCATTGAGGGTAAAACTATTCAGCTTGCTAGTGACCCTGGCACGCCGGTTCCTATGAACCCGCAGACACAGGCAGCTTTGCAAAGCTTGCAGAATCTACAAAATTCACAGACCAACATTAGTGGTACGTATGGTCAAAGTAGCGGTCGTCAGACAGGTGGACAGCAGTCTGTCAGCCTGAATGGTGATAAACAACAAAATAGCAACTCGCGTGGCCCGCTCGCTGATAGCTTCGTTCTCTAACTGCCAGTACAATCGAACAAAAAGGGCATAAGCTCTATGTTCTTGTAGGTATTCTACAAGTGCATGGAGTTTGTGCCCTTTTTGAAATATCCCCTTTCGACATTCCCTGAGTAAGCAGTAATAAAAGATACACTTGTATATTCCTTACATTGCTGATATTATCAAACACATGTATCTACACAAACGAAGTGCAGGCCATTATACTTGCCTACAATTAAGAACATACAGGCCTGCAGCAATTATCAGCTCGCTTAAAGGAGGTCAGAAATGATTTGCCCCCGCTGTCAAAGTCAGGTAGCAGATGGAGTAAAGTTTTGTGGTGTCTGTGGAAGCCCTATGCCAACCGGCCAGACGCCCCCCCCACCTCAGCAGTCACAAAATCCATATGGTCCTCCGCCACAAAACCCATATGGCGGTCCTCCTCCGCAGGGACAGTATCGCGGACAACAACAGCCTGACGGTTCATATGTACCACCCAATCAGTATGAGGAATACGCTAACAGCCCATTCGGCAGTGCAGTACCACGAGCCGAACTCCACAATCCTAAAGGAGATATCAGGGTAGGCGACATGACCATCCACATTGATGGCGAACTTGTGCCTGTCGTAGATATCATGCTTGGAAATCAGCTTCCGATCTACTTCGAACATCATATCCTTCTCTGGAAGCACCCAGGGGTACAGATTGGCTTTAAGTCGATTAAAGGCGCGGCGAAACGTTTCTTCGCGGGGCTGCAAATCTTTATCAGTGAAGCCCAGGGCCCCGGGAACATTTCCTTTTCTCGCGATTCCGTAGGGCAGATTGTAGCGTTACGCCTGCAACCCGGTCAGATGGTTGAAGTACGTGAGCACCAGTTTCTGGTAGCCACCGGCAACGTTGATTACGGTTTTACCTTCATGCAAAGTGCCGCCAACATCCTATTCAGCCGCACAGGTCTGTTCATTGACCAGTTTACAGCTCGCGGCAGCGAAGGTATGGTCTTGCTGCACGGCTATGGCAATGTTTTTGAGAAGATGTTGGCTCCAGGGGAGACACTGGACGTTGAGCCAGGAGCGTGGCTATGGAAAGATCCATCTGTACAGATGACGGTGACGACGGTCGCGGGCTCACAGCGCGGGGGTGGTATCTTCGGTGCTATCGGTGGCATGATGGCAGGAGCATCGATTATACTCAACCGCTTCACCGGCCCTGGTCGTCTCGGGATTCAATCGATGACCTATCATCCTCCTCAGCCCGAAGGCGCACAACAGGCAGGCGGCCAGCAGAATCTCAACCTGGGGCAGCTTTTCAATTCCTGAGATCCCATCTGGCACCAGGTATCTTCCTGGCGGGCAACAATAACATGTGTGTATGTTATTGTTGCCCCCTTTCTTTTTCCCGGTTGATACGCAAAATCTTGAGCATGTATTGCTCTGAATTGAGGTAGTAGGGATTGCGCTTGATATATTTCCCGACAACAGAAATGGGGTGCAACTTGAGCATCTCAACTACCAGACTGGGCAACAATTTCCCATGATCGTAGTGCATCAATGCAATAATAGGCGCATTCTGAAAGGTAAATACAGCATCCGAAGCCGCTTCATACTTCAGTATCTGTTCAGGCGTGGCAATATCTTTAGCAAGCCAACTCATATCAATCGAGATACGTACTGCCTGCCATCCTTCGCGCAACGCTTGAGCAATAAACGTTTGATGTTGTGAGAGTAAAAAATATGGGTCAAAGCGTTTGCCATTCGCCAGAAACATTTCTCTTTCTTCATACAAAACTAACTGCCCCGACTCGATCAATTCGTCCACGTTTAGCTGCAGTTTCTGTAGCTCTTCACGTAGTTCCTTTACCTGGGCTGGAGCAGCAGCAAACAAACATTTCTCGGAAAGAGTAAATCCCACACGCATTAACCGCGCTGTCACACCAGGAATCTCTGTCACCTTACTATAAAGTTGACAGATATGTGAGCCAGGTGGGATCCGCTCAGTTTTACCTTCAACACTAAGATCCATATCTATCTCCGCTTGCCTTGCTAGCGTTTCTGTTGCCAACGCTTGTAAACTTCTTTGCTTGACGAATATGTGCAGACATATTGTTTATAACAACTACGAGCACACCGAGGCTGCCAAAGACAAAAAACCCTGAGAGAAACGCGAAGAGAAAGAGCCATACTATCCTTTGCAGTGGATACGAATAGAGAATAATGAGTAATAGTGGGAAAATGGACATCGTCAAAGGGAAGAACAGCATCCAGGCCAGCAAAACACGCAAACTTTGCTTGAGAGTTAGAGCGTCCTCACCACTATAAGGAAAGAGTATGCGCCGCAAAGGCGAATATCGCGTTGATTTCTGCATACGATTAGGCTTGTCCTTCCTTGCGCCGGTACTCTAACCAACGATGCAATACATCTTCCGCCTGGTAAAGGATATGTACCTCGTTTTGATAACTCAAGCGCCGACACGCTTCTGACAGAGGAAACCATTCCACCATATCATATTCCTGGTCGTGGAGTGTAGTATCGCCTCCTACGGCCTCCAACAAGAAATGACGCACTTGCTTCTGGTAACGTATTTGATCACGCACAAAGGAGTAGGAAATACTGCCAATATAGGTTATTAAACGGACGGTCAGCCCTGTCTCCTCCTGCACTTCACGTAGCGCAACTTGTTCGATAGTCTCTCCCGCTTGAGGGGTTCCCTTCGGTAAGGTCCAGATACCGGCGTGGCTGCGTCCTACTAACGCCACTTCTACAGAGAGGCCATCCTCTGGAGCATCTACCCCGCGTTCCGGGTTCTGTTTACTTATTACAAAGTTGTTCTCTGTCTGGGAGCGTATTGGAACAAGGCGAAAAACCACTCCTCCTGCCGAATAAGCCCGCACTGTTCGATATCGCTCCATATTTCCCGCCTGACCCTCTCTCTGCCACCAGTCGAATTGTAATAAGGCCTCCATCCCTGGAAGCGAAATCTAGCGTGGTTCTTAGCGGCCAGAGCCTCTAAACGAGGATGTGAAATGCCCGCAATCCCGCTTTCCTCCCAAAGGATAGAGAGCCCTTTAATAACCTGTGCTTGTCAAACAGATATTTTAATAACACTATACAACATGTGTCTGATAAGCTGCTGAGCATCCTACTCACCGCTTAGAAAACTGAGTATAGCGAATGGTAGAAAGCGTGTCAAGCCAGGCTGCTGCGAATGACTTCCAGGTTCCTCGCAGGCGTCTCGGGGGGAATTGAACAACCAGGAGCGAGGAGAAAATGCCTTCCACCTGTTAGCTCGATCGCGTTTTCCACTTCCTCACGCACCTGTTCGGGTGTCCCGTTCTTGAGGGTTGTCTTCTGATTAATCCCGCCCATCACGGCTTTACCAGAGCGCATCTTCCCTGTACGCAAATCAGGATTGCCTTCCGCAGTAGCATCCCAGCTGATAGCATGTACAGGGTATTCGGCAAGCTGGTCGAAATAGATGTGCGTACCACAGTTATGTAGTATATTGAATTTACTTCGGCTTTTGATAGCATCCAGGAACTCTAGATCGTATTGTTCGCCAAACTCACGGTACTGATCAGCAGTGAGCATACCTTTACTGGCCCAACCATTGGTAGCATAGAAGATTCCGCTAGCTCCCTGTTCCAAACAGGCAATTGCGTATGCTGTAAACGTTTCAGTAATGACGCGCAAAGCGGCGTGCATAGCAGTACGGTCTTCGTGCAGCGTCTGGAGCACCGGTTCACTTTTGTTGCCAGCAAGGTATTTCGCTACACCAAGCGGACAAAAAATGGTCTGCACAAAGTATGCATCGAACCCAATTGCATGATTGATTAATTGTAACGCGCGTAACTGATCTCCCAGAACGCCTCGATCAGGTTCAAGAGGGCGAATCCGTCTCCAATCTGAAGCGTTTTTAATAGGAGTATCTTCAAAGATAGGAGCTTTATACTTTTCACCTGATGGTCGTACTTTGACTCCCCATCCTTCAACATGATAGCTTGCACGGGGGTTGACCTTCATGAAATCCCAGTCATAGTGTGTAAAGTTCTCGACCATCGCTTCTGCAAATGACTGAACACTCCATTCACGCTCAAAGTCATGACCCCACATACTCACTGGGATACGATCTACCTCGTCACCACGAAGTGCAGCATCGACACGTTCCTTTTTATTCATCGTATTTCCTTCTCTTTCCGTTTATTCATCCTCAGGAATTATTTCAGGTTTATATCAAGCTGATAATGTGCTAACTGTGTTGTCTCAACAGCATAAGCCGAAACAATAAGCACGAGATGGTTTACAGATGAACCATAGTTCGGAATGGTAAACGTTCCTTGCCCACTGGCAAGATCTATAGGCACATCGCTAACATTAAACTGTGAACCCTGGTACAACAAAGCCAGCACATGAAAGTGCTCCGGCAACACATTATTTGAGCGAATAAAGCCATTGCTAACCCAGCCATTATCAGTAGCGAGCGTATCCTGAAAGCGCAATTCTGGAATATGCATTGCGTCAATCGCAAAACCTTGCAAGTTATCTGTTTCATCAGTGACTTGTTCAAAACGGATCTGTATTTTCTTCCCAATAAAAGGACTCAGGTTTACACTCTCCTGTACCCATCTGGGCGCACTTCCTCCACCACTCAC
>CATPCK010000313.1 GCA_955652655.1 uncultured Ktedonobacteraceae bacterium
CGAGCCTAATCGTCACGTCGCCTTTGGGCGTGGCATCCATTTCTGCCTGGGCGCTCCTCTGGCGCGCCTGGAGGCGAAAGTCGCGCTCAATGCCATGCTCGACCGCCTGCCCGGGCGCTGGCAGGTGGCTGATGCGCCGCTTGAGATGCTCAAGAGCTTTGTCGTCTTCGGCGCAAAGCAACTGCCCATGACGTGGGGCGCATAACGCCTCTGGCGCTTTGCCTGTCCTACGAGGGCGCTCAATGATTCAAAAGCGAGAAGGCAGCGAGCAGCTTTGCCAGTCATGCACTTCTCGCTTTTTCTGCTGTTGGTCAGAGGGTGGCTACTCCTTATTCCCTATTTTTTCTTTGAGGGCGCGGGGACAGAGTTGTAGTGTACGTTGATGCGAGGCGTGTAGAATGTCACCCATGCCCAGCTCGGAGAGGTCGTAACGCGCGCATTGGCTGCATCGGGTATGCCACTGGTGCCTATCAACGCGCGCTCGGCATCACTGCGAGACTTCCCACTGACCATCTGACGTACCGTGTCATCAGAAATTTTCGGCGCGACCTGCCCAACTGCTGTGTAATTGAGCGCCACGGAGTTCCCATCGTTGGGGGATTTATTCGCCATCTTTGTTATTTGTGCCGGTTGTTGCGGTACAAGCGCTAAACCGTTACCCTGCTTATTGAGCGCGGCGTCTATTTGCTCTATGGATGCTGTTTCAATGGTTGCGTACCTTACCACCAGTACGGTGATATGTCGTGTCAGTGTCATCGTGAAGTTGCCGCTGGCCACAATGTTGCCCACGGGCGGTATAACGGTAGGGGCTGGCTCAACTTGCACAATTTTCCCCCGCTGGTCGTTGGGACCTACATTCTTTTTAATGTAGGCATCGACGTTTGCTTGCAGCTGAATATCAAGTTGCTGCTGTAATGCCTTCACGTCCTTGTCGGCTACGGAAGGAGCAGTACCGGCACCACCTCCTTTTGTGAGATCGGTATTATTGACAGCGACATTCACGGTGGCGTTCGAAGGATTGGCCTGTTGAATCATGTTCAGGCCCCCCTCCTGAGGAATCACGGTAATGCTGCCCGCGGGGACATTGCCGGTTGTGCCAGCTTTTTTTGCTTGTACAGGCGCTAAATTGGTATTTGAGCTGCCGGAAAGCACTAATACCTCCGCCTGCGTCACAAACTGCACGCCATCTTTCGTCGAAACAATGGTCCCGTTGGGGATAACAAGCGAACTTGTGCCGTTATTGGTAAAGGTTACCGTCCCGGTCGCCTGCACAGTGCCAACTGTCGCTGTTCCGGAGGCATGCCCAGGCAATGTGGCGCTCGTAACATACGTCAGTGTTTGCGCGGGAACCGTGTTGTGTAAGACATCCATGTGGCTGGTGGTATTGGCTGTCAGCTTTAACGGTAATGGATAGTTGTGCGACTGCAGCGTAAGAGTGACATCGGCTGAAGGACCCAGGTAAGCCCACAGGCCGATAAAAAGGAGGACAAGCACGCTCACCAGCGCGGTCACTCCTAAGCCTACATTCCCGCGACCTTTTTTGCCCTGCTTTTTTGGCTGCGTTGTCCTTGGTGCCGGGGCCTGTGTTTTGGGAGCCGGGCGCGCCCCCTTGCCGGTAGGACTGCCACCTGGCTGAGGCCTCGTCTGTGGCGCTTTCGCTTGAGCAGGCCGGGCAGGCGGGAGCGGTGCAGCCTGGGGACTGCGATTGCCTCCACCCATTACAGGATAGGAGGCCGGCTGATTCCCTTTGACTGGCATTGGACCGCTCTTACGTTGTTGAGCGCGCGTTCTCTGGTCGTAGACCGGCGGAGGCGCCATAACATCTTCACTGCCACTATTCGGCCGTGGTGGCTGCGGCCTTTGCATACCACCTGTACGATTTGTGCGTGGGCGAACGCCGTGCACTCGTGACGGTCCTGGTATGTCCTGTTCCTCGTCGGTAGTATCCTCGCTCAAGTCAAGCCCTGGTGCACCGGGGTGTTGGTTGAAACCTTCATCTGTGTCGCCCATGTCTTCGATGTGTAATACGTTGGTCGGTACGTCAGCGATATCGTGAACACCTTCGTCCGGCTCGTGAATTGAGACGGAGGCGTGCTGCTCCGGTAAATTTGACGTCTCCTCATCCGTTAAGTAGATAAAAGGGTCATCTACATCACCTTGAGTAGAAGAGAGATCAGTTATATCTGGCATTCCCTGTGGCGGCACGCTATTTCCCGCGGAAGGGATAGCGCTATTGGCGTCTTTCGTCTGTGCCGCCTCGCGAATGCTCTGCGCCTGGCGTATATCTTCAAGAAATAGATCGAGTTCTTCATCCTCGTATGAGGAGCCCTCTGAGTGTTTAGAGGTAGACGGGCCAAGGCTATAATCATCGCTATCATAAGATGACGAGAACGGAGGTGTATCCCCTCCAGTTGTGGTGTCTTCCGGTTGCGCCCATGTGCGTTTGTCAATCTGCTGCAAATCCTGCTCACCCTGGGCCGGTATATTTCTCATGACAGGAGGGACGGGAGCGCCTTGAGATGGCATGTTCCCTCTGATAGGTGGTGATTTTTTAGGTGGTGATTTTTGCTCGGCTCTATTCCCTCTCACGGGTGGGGTTCGTTCTTCAAAAACATTTTCTCTGGCGGCTGGCTCTTCAAAAACATTTTCTCTGACCGGAGGCATACCTTGCCCTGGGGCGTTTCCTCTCACAGGTGGAGATCCCTGGTCGGCTTTATTCCCTTTCACTGGAGGGGAGGGCCGCTGTGGAGGTTGGCTGCCTTTGGGAGAGGGCGTACGCATGCGCGGCGATGTTTTGCCGCCTAAACCAAAACGACCGGGGCCGCTCCCAGTGCGTGACTTGCCCGAACCTGGAGCCTCCAACGAATCTACAACTTTAAAACCGACAGCTTTGGCTACCGAACGGATCTGACGATCAGGACTGTTGATGGAAACATCTTTGCCCTGTTCCCTCGCGCGGGCATGCAATAAACGCCAACTGACATGGCTGCGCAGTTGTGTCTGTGGTGGAACAACAAGCACGATATGCCTGTTGGGAATTTTCTGCAACCGTTCGCGTACGCTGGTTAAATCTTCTTCTGGACTGAGATAAATGTACTGTTCATCGGCCATATGCCCATACACCCCCTACTTACTCAGATATGCATGTTATGAATCACCCGGTAAAGTGCTCTCTCCAGAACATTGTTCTCATTTTGTAATTCGATTGCCTGGTAGGCCAGCGCCATTGGTGTAATATCTTGCGCGGTTTTCAGCATGTCATGTGGATCGGTGATGCTTGTGACCATTTCAGGTTGTACTGTCTGTATAATTGGTTGGCGGGCAAATGGCAAGCGCTCAGTCCAGGGAAAGCTTTCGAGCTTTTGCCGCAGGTCCGGCAGCGCCGAGCCTCCTCCCACGGTATAGATGGCTGGCGGTAACAGTTCCCCCTTTGACAATTCTTCGATCAACAATTCGATGCTATCCATCCATGTTTGACATTCAGGCGCAAGAATAGACTGGATCTCGTCTCGATCCGCCCCTTTGATATTGCCGCTGCTGTAGCTCAACTTGATCTTCTCGGCGTCTTTGACCGAGATACCTTTATTGGTTGCCAGCCGGCGCGTAAACGTACGCCCACCCAGGGCAAACATGCGTGTCTCTTCAATGCCACCCTGCCGCACAAGGGCGATATCGGTCGTACCACCTCCAATGTCAATGAAGATGGCGCCGCTATCGGTACCGGCGTTCGTACTCAGGCAGCGTGCCAGGGCATACGGTTCCGCGACGATCGTGACCAGCGTCAAATCCAGGCCCTGGGCCACGGTCTCCAGCGCACCCAGCTGCATCAAAGGCGCGAATGCGCTAAAAAGCGTCAATGTGAAATGACGTCCGCGAAAGCCGATCGGATTGGCAACCGTCTGTCCATCGATGCGCACCGAGATCACCGCCGCGTTGGTCAGGCGCACCTCGATATTCTGGTATCCCGTCTCAGCGGCAATGCGATCTTTTGCGCTCTTCAATAATTTCTGCTGCGCGCCGTTGATTAAACTCTCGAGCTCTTCAGGTGTAATGGCCTTCGCTGGTTGCTGCCGCTGTTTATTAATAGTAATCGAGCTACCTTTGACCAGTTCTCCCGCGATACCGATCACGGCTGAAGGAGCCACGACTCCCCCCGCCGCCTTTTCGGCTTTGATCAGCGCCTCGTTGCAGTTGGCAATCACCCCCGAGATATCCGTGACGATACCATCGGACATGTGCGCGTAGCTCTGCTGGTGTCGTCCGACGCCCAGCACAGTTGCCTGGTCATCATGTACTTCGACGATGATTGCCTTCGCGAAAGCGGTGCCGATATCAAGCGCGGTGAAAAGTTGTCGTTGATCGTCACCACCAGGGGGGAATGGTTGATCTTCGTATCCTCCCTCCTGGCCGTAATAATATCCGTTCTCTTCTTGTCTCCTCTGAAAGAGGTTACGCAGACTATCAAAGAGATTTTTCATGCGTAATAATCCCAACTATGGTCGTCAAGTGCTCTACTAATATAAACAGCCTGCACTGTAAAAACACGCCGATTGCTCAACCCGGTATTACTGTTTAATTCATACATGTCGTAGACTTCTTTATAGCACAAATGCCCCTCATTAAGCAAAAATTACTTCAGGTTCTCTCTCACGTAACGAGCTACTAAATCCAGCGCTGCTCCGAGCTCAGCCTTGTTTTTCCCTCCGCCCTGCGCAGAGTCAGGCCTGCCGCCGCCTTTGCCGCCCAGGCGTTCTCCCACGATACCGGCTATTTTACCGGCATGCAGCCCGCGCTTCGTCAATGCTGGATCGACGCTCACCTGGATGCCCACACGCTCATCATAGACGCTTGCTACTACAACCACTCCCGGGCGGCTCAGCCTGGCACGCACAATATCACCCATTTCGCGCAGCACTTTCTCATCCGGCACATTCACCGGCGCCGCGACAACCTGCACTCCTGAAACGTCCTGTGCGCCCTGCGCCAGCGCCTCCGCCTGTCGCTGCGCGGCCTCCCTGTGATACAGCGAGATCGAACGGCGAGCGGCGGCAAGCTCCTGCGCCAGTTGTTCCACGCGAGCTTCAAGCATGTCCGGCTGCGTCTGCAATTTGGCGGATAACGCCTCGACAGTAGCGCTGCGGCGGCGCAGGTATGTCTCAGCGGCGCGCCCGGTCAGCGCCTCGATGCGGCGAATGCCAGCGGCAATACTTGTCTCCTGAACGGTAATATACAGGCCGATCTGCCCTGTAGCCGAGCAATGGGTGCCGCCGCATAACTCTGTGCTTCTTCCCATCGAGACCACGCGTACCACGTCGTCGTACTTCTCCCCAAAGAGAGCCATTGCCCCCGTCATCAGTGCATCCTGCAAAGGCATGATAGTAGTATGAACGGGTTCGTTCGCACGAATCCAACGATTGACCTGTTCGTCAACCTGCGCCAGTTCTGAGCGAGTCAGAGGCCGTGAGGAGGTAAAGTCAAAGCGCAGGCGCTCCGGTTCGACCAGCGAACCGCGCTGCTCTACCTGTGGCCCGATGATGTCGCGCAGGGCTTTATGCAGCAAATGCGTGGCGCTGTGATTGCGTATCGTGTCTTCCCGGCGCTGCTCGATGACACTTGCCTGTACCCTTTCGCCGGCGCGCATGTACCCTTCGCGCATTTCGCCGTAGTGAACAATCAGTCCTTTGACCGGGCGGCGCGTATCCTGTACATGGAATACGCCCACTGGCCCGCTGATGTCACCCTGATCGCCAATCTGGCCACCGCTTTCAGCATAAAATGGCGTCGCATCCAGCACCAGCATCGCTCTTTGTGGTGTGCTGATGCTCTCTACCTCCGCACCGTCAACGATTAAAGCTACCACGTTGCCGCTGCCGGTGGTGCCCTCGTAGCCGGTGAACTCGGTAGGACCAACGCGCTTCAATACTTCGAGCAGTGGCTGGTCATCCTGCGCCTGCGTGAATGCCCCCGTTGCCCGGCTGCGCTCCTGTTGGCGCTGCATCGCCTGCTCGAAACCGGAAACATCGACCATCATACCATGCTCGGCCGCCACCTCTTGCGTCAGTTCAAGGGGAAAGCCGTGTGTATCGTACAGTTTGAAGGCCTCTTCACCTGGTATGGCATGGTGTCCATTTTGTTGTAGCTCTTCAATGAGGCCGGTGAGCAGCGATAAGCCCGCGTTCAGTGTCTGGTTGAATTTCTTCTCTTCCAGGCTTATGACCTCGACGATGCGGTCGCGCTGCTGTCCCAACTCGGCATAGTGACTCTTCATCAGGTTGATGACCGTGTCGGCGGCCTCTGAAAGGAACGGTTTATCCAGGCCCAGCAGCTTGCCATGGCGCACAGCGCGGCGCAAGAGGCGGCGGAAGATATACCCTCGCCCCTCGTTGCTGGGAAGTACTCCATCGGCAGCCAGGAAAACCAGGGCGCGTCCATGATCGGCGAT
Organism: uncultured Ktedonobacteraceae bacterium; assembly: GCA_955652655.1. Lineage (GTDB taxonomy): Bacteria > Chloroflexota > Ktedonobacteria > Ktedonobacterales > Ktedonobacteraceae > UBA11361. Next base: position 6,443 of record CATPCK010000313.1, read on the forward strand.
CACCCGCAGCGACATGTCATATTTTGCATCATGTCCATAGGTTGTGTTCGCGATGGCCGCGAAACGATCAATGATGGGGCGGAACAGGTCCGTATCGAAGACCGATTCTTTGCCCTGCAAGATCATCGCCAGGCGCTCCAATCCCAATCCGGTATCAATGTTCTTCCTGGGCAGAGGCGTGCGCGTCCCGTCGAGATCCTGGTAGTACTGCATGAAGACGAGGTTCCAGATCTCCAAAAAGCGTTCGCATTCACAGCCAGGTTTACAGTCAGCCCGCCCACAGCCATGCTCGACGCCGCGATCATAGTAGATCTCGGAGTCGGGTCCACATGGGCCCGAGGCTCCTGGAGGCCCCCACCAGTTTTCTTCCAGTCGCACAATAGCTTCGTCGGCGAAGCCGGCCACCTCGCTCCAGTAGACTGGAGCTTCATCATCGTCAGGATGGACTGTCGGATGCAAACGCCCGGCGGGCAATTTGTACACCTGCGTCAATAAGTCCCAGGCATAGATAATCGCCTCGCGTTTGAAGTACTCGCCCACGGAGAAATTGCCCAGCATTTCAAAAAAGGTCAGGGAGCGCTCATTGCCCACCTTGTCGATATCGGTCGTGCGAAAGCATTTCTGGGAAGAGGTCAGCAGTGTAGCGGGCGGAGTCTCATGTCCCAGAAAATAGGGAATCATCTGCTGCATACCGGCCGTTGTCAGCAAAACCGTCGGGTCATTGCGTGGTATCAGCGATGAACTGGGGACTTTGAGATGGCCTTTGCTGGCGAAGTAATCCAGGAAACGCGCACGGATTTCGGTACTTGTAAGCTTTAATTCAACAGACACGTCATTTCCCCTCGTCGAACTTGATCTTGTATGTTATCCCTCGTGGGAAGTATCAGCATGAACATTCGTAGTTTGTTTATGGATGCAATCACCTACGGAGAGTAGCTCATGAATATAGTAAAATACGTTCGTAAGTGCCTCTATATTTACGAGACACACGGTGTATGTGTTGCACGCATACGTATGCACGGCCATTATACCAGAGGAAGGAAAGCATCGCAATAATGGAGAGAGCCACGGCAGGCGATACAGGCATGCCAATACGCGTGAGCGTACCACCCAGGACGCTCCTTGTGCTGTGCGGGCCCGCTGGCTCGGGGAAAAGCACGTTCGCGGCACTACGCTTCGGCACGACCATCATTGTATCATCCGATCATTGTCGCGAGCTTATCTGTGATGACGCCAGCAATCAACAGGTCAATCGCGATACTTTCGACCTGTTTTATTACATCATCAGCAAGCGTTTGTACCTGGGGCGCTTTACTGTAGCCGACAGTACCGCCCTCTACCCCGACGCCCGTCGCCGGCTGCGCGAAATAGCCCGCAGGTATGGCTTCCTGGCGTGCCTGCTCATCTTCGATACCTCGCAAGAGACCTGTTTGCAACGTAACGAGCTGCGGGAACGCAAAGTCGAAGCCAGGGTCATGCCCTATCACGCGGGCCTCTTACAACAGACCCTGCGCGATGCCCCCAACGAAGGTTGGGATCAAATACACGTGCTGGGCGAACAGGATATGGACACCATAATAGAAATACAAATATAATATAAGAAGGAGGGTACCCATGTGGGCTTCCTCCATAATTTTATACATATGAAAGGGCCTCAAATGCAGACCCCCGTGATTTGGAAACGACCTGATCTCCTTTTTCCCTCCACGTTCGATACCATCTTCTTCGACGTCGATGGCGTGCTTATCAAAACCACCGACTCGTTCCGCGCCACCGATATTGCCGCGGCGGAATATGTCGCGGGCACCATTCATGGCCTGGATTGGGGCCAGGATCGCGGCAATCCTCTCGTCACCCTCGAAGATGTAAACGCCTTTAAGCAGGCTGGCGGCTATAATAACGACTGGGACATGTGCTACCTGCTCTCCTCGCTCTGCACCGCGCGACTGCGTGAGTGGAGGGGTACCCCTCTTGCCGGGCGCAGCAGCCAGGAGTGGGCCGCGCTCTCGCGTGCCGCGAACCTGCAAGGGCATGGCGGAGCCGAATGGGTCGATACTGTGATTCCCGCCAGCGCGCGCCTCGACTATGATTTGATCGGTGAAATCTACCATGAATACTACTGGGGAGCGGAGGAAATGCAGAAGCGTTTTGGGCACCCTCCACGCTTCCTGAGAGACGCACCTGGTTTTGTTCACCGCGAGGAGATGCTTTTCTCACCCGATCTACTGACCCGGCTGCGCAAAGCCGGCATAGCCCATCTCGGCATGATTACCGGGCGTGTAGGACCCGAGGTGGATAGTGCTCTCGAACGTATGGAAGCCTACTGCGGCGCGCGCTGGTGGGATGTAGTCATCTCAGCCGATAAGGCTCCCAAGCCAGATCCGCGTGCCCTGCAGCTAGCCATACAGGCTGTTGGCACGCGGGGAGGGCTCTATGTCGGCGACACCGCCGATGACCACGACCTCGTCATCAATTACCAGGCCATCAAAAAGGGCAGCGACCCGGAGATACTGGTAGCGATGCTTGTCCACGAGGATGAGGTAAAAGTGTACCAGCAGCGAGGGGCGGATTTTATCATCGGCGAAGCAGAAGATATCATGTCCTGCCTGCCAGAAAACCCTACTTCTTTTCTTGCGCCTCTTCAATCAGGCTGACAAGGTACTGCACCTTCTCAATCGTATGTTGCGCGTTCTTCTTATTGCGCTCGTACCCATCGGGGGCAAGCTGGCGAAACCAGGTAAGAATATCCTCTTCCGAAACATCGTACCATTTTGCGTCCGCCTGTAGTCGCAGGTAAACCCGCATCTGTGGGTCCTGCTTCTTGCGCACCGTCAATTGCACCGGCTGTCCTGGCGCGCCAGTAGTGGCGCTATCGAG
>CATPCK010000314.1 GCA_955652655.1 uncultured Ktedonobacteraceae bacterium
CAGTCCGATGCCAAAACGCCCCTGGTCGGTTCCGCGCGCAATAGCCGCCTCTTGTGCGATCAATTCCACCGATTCCTTACTGCCTATGCCGATCATGCCCAGTCCTCCGGCTTGTGAGACCGCACGCGCTAAGCGTCCTCGCCCTACATACGCCATGGGAGCACCGATGATAGGATAACGTAGTTGCCAGGATGTTGTGAGATAGGTGTGAAGCATGATTCTCTCCTTTGCCACAAACAGTGGGAAGAGCAGATTACATATGGATGTCCCAAATAGTCTGTCCGCTGCTGGTGAAATCCGCTTGGAAGCTCAAGGTGTAGTCCTTTATCGAGGTCGGCACCTCATACACTAGTTGCCCGCGCAAGGGAGCACCTGCCTCTACTTTGCCATCAGGAGGGTGGATGTCAGACATGGTGGTGATCGTCTCGGTGTACTTCTGCCCTGTCGAGTCCTTGAGGTCGAAACTGATGAGGCTGCTCACATTCTGCTCCTGAGATGAAATGTTTTTCATGGTCAAATCAATGATGAGGTACGTATTACCGCTTTTCGGCGCACTATACTGATCGCCCCTGGACGTTTTCACACTATTCACAGTGACATCCCATGTGTCACCGACCTTGACGACCTGTCCCACGGTGAAGTGCTGAGTAGACGTCACAGGAGTATTGCCGGTTGTGCCGGTAGCAACAGCGGTATCTACTGATGAGACAGTAGTTGTAGTGATATTTTTTGCCGCGTTGCTGATGAGTGCAAAGACGCCAATACAGCCAAAGAGCAGGACAGCGACGACAGCAAGGACAATCCAGAGCCACAATCTGCTTTTCTTCTTTGGTGGTTGTTGCGGTGGCATCGGTTGATACAGTTGTTGATAAGGTTGCTGGGGATAGTATGTGTTCGGAGGCTGCTGGTAGGACTGCTCGGGATAGTACGTGTTCGGAGGCTGCTGAGACTGTTGATATGGAGGTAGTTGCCATTGTGGTGGTGATGGTGGTAAGCCTCCTGTCTGATAAGGTGGAGGCGATTGCCATGGTTCGTTGTTTGGTGGTTGGTTAGACATGAAATAGCTCCTCCTAATTTGTGTGAATTGAAAATAGAAAAATGTATATCTTATACAAATGAGTATACTATGGATGGGAAGAAATAAATGTTCTAATATGGCGCACAGCCACGAAGATGATAATGTAAGGCAGCGTAGTAATCGTCACAGTCACCACTACCTGAATTCCCTGCCATAAGCGAAACTATGTTATAATCTCATGGACAAATGCAAAGAGGTACTACATGTAGTAGGAGAGAAGCATCATGAAATTCGATGAGATGTTGCAGTCAATTTTCGATGCGATTAAACACAGGGACTTGAATAAACTCTTCTCAACAGCCTCCTTTGACGAGGATGTGGTCATGATTATACCAAATGGAGCCTTTATCAAGGGACGATCAGCCGTCGCCAATCTGCACGCTGCCTGGTTCGCGGACCCAGATTGGCAAATGGATATGAAACTTTTGCGCAGCATTGAGACACCGGAAATGGGCTTCGCACTGGTACAGGTTGACTATAAAGATGCCAATCTGAGTAGTCCGTCATATAATAGCCAGCAATACCTGAGTCTTGTCTTTACGAGAAAAGACGACAAATGGTTTCTCGTCAACGACCAGACGACTCCGGCGATGTAAAGATGAGACGAATTCTGCCCATATCCCTGTAAGTGCATTTCAGGCCAAAGAGACGCTACTCCTGGACAACGACTTCATACACTTCGCGGTAAGGGGGCGTAGTATAGAGGTCCGAGAGCGGAGCCAACTCTGCAAGCTGCGCTCGATAGTAGCAACTTGCCTCATTCGCCCGCAGATCGGTTTCCATCTCCCACAGCGTGATTGCCATAGCCTTGCCTCCCCTACGATCGAGCAAACCAAGGAAGCCCTTGAAGCCCTGTTGCTGCTTAGCGGTTGGCACAATCCTATCGTGAAGGAGTTGTATCATCTCCTCCATGCCCTCGTGCTTCTGACCCATCTTCCACTCAAGCACGGTTACTCGCGCATGCATAGCTGTCCTGCCTTTCTCACCATCTCCAAAGATGGCCAGCTTGCTGGGAGCATAACGTCGAGTGGGAAAGGGCTCGGCTCCGGAGTGCTCATCGACCCACGGGGCTACATCGTCACCAATAACCATGTGGTCAATGGTGCGCAGGCGGTACAGGTGGTGCTTTATGATGGGACCAGCGTCCCCGCATCCATCGCCGGCACGGATGCTCCCGATGACCTGGCGGTGGTGAAGATTCAACCCCCCAAAGGGAATCTCACGGTCGCGACGCTGGGAGACTCATCCAAGCTACGTGTGGGGCAAGAGGTGCTGGCAATCGGGAACCCGCTGGGTATTACGCAGACGGTGACGAATGGCATCGTGAGCGCCCTGGAACGTACCGTCTCCGAAGGACAAGGTGGCGCCGTTATTCCGAACGCGATCCAGACCGATGCTCCGATTAACCCCGGCAACAGCGGTGGAGCGCTGGTGGACCTGCAGGGCACCCTGGTGGGTATTCCGACGCTCACCGCCATCGACCCCGAATTCAATACGCCCGCCAACGGTGTAGGATTTGCGATCCCATCTAATCGTGTACAGTTCATCGTGCCGCAGATCATTCAAACGGGCAAGGTCACCCATACCGGGCGAGCGGCGCTGGGCATACGTGTGGCTGACGTCGATCCCACACTGGCGGCACAGGACAACCTGGCGGTCGATCATGGCGTGCTCATTGTGAGCACGGTACCGAATGGCCCGGCAGCGCAGGCGGGTTTGCAGGCAGGCGACGTGATTGTGAGCATCGATAACCACGCTGTGAATGACACCTCGTCACTGGCGGATGCCCTGGTCAGCAAAAACCCCGGTGAGACGGTTGCCGTGCAGGTCTACCGGGGAAAGCAGCAAATGACCGTCAACGTGAAGCTGGGCGAGCTGCAGGCCAGCTAGATGTAGGGGCGACCCTTGCGGTCGCCCTGGTGGGGCGCGGCGTGGTCGCCCTCGTTCCCCAGCGTGAAGCGTGCAAGAAAAGGATAATAGCAATGCAAGCAACAGATCTTGCGAAAGCCGCAATAAGGGCCTGGGAATCAAAAGATGTGGGCGGCCTGGCTTCCCTCCTGTCGGATGATTTTGTCTGTCGGGGTCTCCTCCCGCAGCCTATCCAGAAAGTGCATTATCCCGCCCACAGGCACAAAAATTTCATTGCCGTACAGGCACCTGGAATACTTTGTCAGAGGGAGGACCATCACGATGATCACGGCCGATTTCTCACCTAATGCTCTCGCAGAGATACTTGCACAGATGGGGATGGTGCTCCCGTGGTAACGAGTTCTGACGAGAGAGCACGATGATCCAGCTGTACTGGCTGCTTCGCACATCTGTTCGTAAAATACAAGATTATGCTTTAGCCTTTCTTGACATATGTGAGCGGGGCGGAGGAGGTGGGATTCGAACCCACGACTCGGGGCACCTCGTCTCTGGGCGTCTATTGTGTGCTCGAATTTCGCACTGGATGTCTACAAAGGCCGCTTATTATCTATCGTTGTCTATCGGCTCTGCTGTCAGTTTTGCTGTCAGCAGGGTTCAGCAGGAGGCAAATCTGCTTGCGTAGGGA
>CATPCK010000315.1 GCA_955652655.1 uncultured Ktedonobacteraceae bacterium
GTTATGGACGTGCAGAATGCTATGGACACGCAGGCTGCGTAAAGCAATGGCAGCGCGACGAGTTGCCGGCTGCGCAAGAGTTGTGGGTGATGCCAGAATAGGGAAAGCAAGAACAGTAAGCATACGGCAAATAGACAAAAAAGCCCCAGATCCCATGTCATTGCATGGATTGTGGTCAGGAATGCATTCTCTCCCGGCAATGCTCCACCGATCGTGCGCGGAGCCACATAATGTAGATAGAAAGAGAGTTGATCTTTGAATAAGGAGAGGCGGTCGTGATAATAGGGTTTCAAAAGGGGATTGAGCGTTTGAAAATCCCCCGTCTGGAGCGCAAAAGTGAAGTTCGCCCAGTGGTAGGTACGCCCCCAACGTAATGCCGGGGCCATGCCAATGAGACACGCGGGTACAGCTGCAAGAATAATCAATAACCGTTTGAGAAACGAGAGCAGTGCAGGCCGTACGTCTGCTTTACTTAGATTCATCAATTGAGCAAGTTCTATTAAGCAGAACATCACAACCCAGATGATCGCCGCGAGAATGGCGGTGAAGATGAGCGGATTGACCCAGAAACCGAAACCAATAATAAAGCCGATACCGGCCCAACGCCACCCTAGCTCTTTGTATGATGCGCCTGCTCGCCAGCGCCTCGTCAGTTGGAAGACCGAGAGGAGCAGCAAGGGTATGAGCACAAACGTTTCGACATAGCCACCCAGCGCGCGCATTTCAACCACGGTGTCATAGAGCGGGGGAACAGCTGCTATGAGCGCGGCAATCGTCTGAAAGAGCTGCCGGGCGAATGGGGAAAGCTGCGCCGCGTCGGCCAGGGCACCGGCAAGCTTCCATGTCAGCCAGACCACGAGCAGCGAAAGCAGTATTGGTTCGGCACGCAACATCCACACGGAGGGGCCGGCAATGGCGAAGAGAAACGCCATCAGGTAGGCCTCCAGGCTACCCATATAGGCCTGACCATAAAAGTAGAGGGGATGTTCCCCGCGCAAAATATGCTCAGCCTGAATACCCACCATGGCCTCGTCCCCGTCGATAATCCCATGTGTGTGGTAGGCTAACCAGATCCGTATGCCTAAAGCGAAAAGCAGGCAAAACCACAGTGGCGATAGTATGACAGTTTGCCAAGGCTTTTTGGGTTGTATTGGGTTATCTGTAGACGTTCCTTCTGCTGGGACAGCTTCAACACTTTTTTCTTTAATACGCATCTAAAGTTGTAAAATCCTCTCGATCAATTGCTTATTCACTTACCAATACCCCTCCCTGTATAATACGGCTGATTTTCTACTCAGTAGTCAATAACCAGCATCGCAACACCTCAGCAACGCTCCATGCCTGTGCAAAACATCCCGCCGGTGTATAGGGAGGCTCTGGTTCCGCAGCCTCACTGATCGTTCCCAGGCATGTACTCCATAACTGCTTGATGAGCGGCTGCAGCAGCTCGCGTACAGCGCGCCGGTCATTGTGTACGCGCAGGTGGACATCTACATATGGTCCGATTAACCATTGCCATACCGTGCCTTGATGATAGGCCGCATCGCGCTCTTTGCGATTCCCTTTGAAATGAGGATGATATTTTGGGTCATCAGAACTGAGTGAACGCAGACCAGCAGGCGTGAGTAAATGTTTGGTTACCTTCTGCAATATGCTTTGTATCTGAGCATCAGTAAGGAGGTCACGGGTCAGTGACGCGGCAAATAACTGGTTAGGGCGTAGCGAGGCATCGTTTTCCCCTGCCGTCCCCTCCACATCGACTACGTCATAGAGAAAGCCCCCCTCTTCATACCAGAAGCGTGCGGCAAAGTTTTGTCGAACCTGGGAACGCAATTGACCGTACAGTGTTGCATCCGTGGAGAGGCGTACCGCCCAACTCTCCATGAGACTGAGTGTGCTGTACCAGAGCGCGTTGACCTCTACTGGCTTCCCATGACGCGGTGTGACAACCCAATCGTCAACTTTCGCATCCATCCACGTCAGTTGTACCCCTGGCGCTCCGGCATGTAGTAAGCCATCTTGCGGATCGATACCAATACCATAGCTTGTTCCGCGTACGTGCCAGTCAATAATACTACTGAGCGTAGGGAAAAGCTCTTTCAGCAGGGGCCAGTCTCCTGTCACCGCAAGGTAAGCATGCAATGCATGAAACATCCACAGCGTTGCATCCGCTGTATTATATTCGGGAGCTTCACCAGTGTCAGGAAAACGATTCGGGATGAGCCCATCTCGAGTGAATGACGCAAAGGCCCTTAGCAAACCCCTCGCCTCACTATATCTTCCTGTGCTCAGCAGTAATCCTGGCAGCGAGATCATACTGTCTCGTCCCCAGTCAGAGAACCAGGGATAGCCGGCGATCACCGTTTTTCTATCAGGTGACAGGCGGAAAACTGGTTTCCCTTTCGTCATCCCCGCTGCCTGTTCAGGGCGGGCCACGATAAACTGATCAGCGGCAACAACCAGGCGGGCCAATACTGGATCTTGCTGCGGAAGGTTGACTGTCGAGCGATTGGTTATTGTCAGGAGTTGTTGCGTGCGACGATGATAACGCAGTAAAGCCTGAGTCACACTTTCTTCGTGGTGTGCCCCGCCAAACTCACCAAGGGGTTCAAGCTCGGCACTAAGTACCAGTGTCGTCCGCATTCCAGGGGTAAGTTGTATCCGAAAATATCCCGTCTGATACACATCCTCGTGATCAGGAAGTCCTCGCTCTCTTTCGCGACGATGGAATACGTTCCAATACCACTCGCCGGTTGGAGTGAAATATGCTGAAGGTCCGGCAATCATCGTAATGGTGGTAGCGTCCTCATATGCACGTATACGACAGTACTCTCCCTCGTTTTCCACCAGGAAATGCCAGTTGGATGATCCCTGGGTCGCGCTGTGATGATCGCGATAGACGCTGAAAGGGTACAATGCCAGCGTCAGTTCATGAGTACTTCTTTCACTACCTTCGTCGAATGCTCCATGCAACATATACTGCACATATGTCGTATTCTGACCATACTCCATCCAGACGCGCTTTTCCAATGTCAGCATACCTTCCAACACATACGTAAAACAGGGAATATCTCCTTCAAGCGCGACCTTCGCAAGATACTTATATCCTTGAGGATCGATAGTACCATCCAGGTACTCATTCACACCCAGTTTCAGCATATGCCCATCGGGGAAAGTAACCGTCTCGTCTATTTTCGTCACCAGCACGGTGCGTTCGACGGGGGGTCGTAGTGCCGCCACCAGGAGACCATGATAGCTGCGTGTTGTCGCTCCCTCGATCGAACCGGCAGCATATCCACCCAGACCATTTGTGACGAGCCATTCACGGTCAAGCCCTACCTGAACATTGGAGCAACTATCCCGCTCTACATATAAATTCCATGCATTGGATGGCACTCGCCCTATCTCTCCCGCATCCTGTTCGTTTACCATAAAATATTTCCCCTGACATTTCCTGGCAGTTTTTTCTGCAGCCAGGTCGCCCACCTCTGAAGCCATGAACTTCGCCAGCTACCCGGCCAAAGCCGTTTTCATCCGTTGCAATGCTGCCTCAATGCGCTCTTCGGGTACGGTGAGAGAGATCCGCACATAGCCTTCCCCGGCATCGCCAAAATTTGTGCCCGGTGTCACAAAAACACCTGTTTTGTCAAAGAGCCAGTTGGCGAAATCTCGTGATGTGAATCCACCGGGTACCGCTGCCCAGACATAGAGACCGGCCCCTGGCGTTTGCGTGCGCATACCGATAGCATTACATCCCGCCACCAGTACATCACGACGTCGCCTGTATAGCGCGTTCCGTTGCTCTATCCACGACTCTGGCAATTGGAGTGCCTCAATCGCCGCGTACTGCACAGGTCGGAACATGCCGCTGTCAATATTGCTTTTCAGACGACCTACCGCCTCGATCAGTTCGGCATTGCCCACTACCATGCCCACACGGAATCCCGCCATATTATACGTCTTACTCAGGGAATGTAGTTCAACGGCTACTTCGCTGGCCCCTGGAATTTGTAGGATACTCATAGGACGAAAATCGTCAAAGTAGACTTCCGCATAGGCCATATCATGAATTATGGCCAGGTTATGGCGCCGAGCGAATGCAACAACCTCTTCAAAAAAGCGTCGATCAGCAGATGCCGCGGTCGGGTTATTTGGATAGTTTAGCCACAGCAGGCGTGACTTTGCCAGCACATCCTGTGGAATGTTATCCAGTTGCGGGAGATAACTATGCTCTTCCAGGAGAGACAGCATATAAGGTTCTGCCCCAACGCTTGTGCTCGCCGTGATGTAGACGGGATAGTACGGATCTGGAATAAGTGAGATATCCCCTGCGTTAAGTACGGCTGCCGCACTGTAAACCAATCCCTCTTTTGAGCCGAGCAACGGTAAAATATCGTGTTCCGGTGTCAGACGTACAGCAAATCGTCTCTCAAACCATGCCGCGATAGCTTCGTGTAGTGCCCGCATGCCGGCATACTCTGGATAGCGTGTATTCTCCGGATTCTGCAGCGCTGAGCATAGGCGGTCAATCACTGCCTGGGGCGCGGGCAAGTCAGGATCGCCCATAGAGAGACTGATAACGTCAACACCAGCGGCCCTACGTTTAGCTATCCTCTTCTTAGCATCGGCAAAGTGATATGGTGGTAAATCTTGAATTAAGCGCGATAATTGCACAACTACTGCTCCTTCTGTTGTTCCATCGGTTCCGCTTCGTACCAGTTTCTTCCCACTTTCATCTCGACCTTGATTGGTACATCAAGCGTGGCTACACCCTCCATCATGGCTTTTATCAACCGTTTGACTCGCTCAAGCTCCTCGACAGCGACCTCGAAGACCAGTTCATCATGCACCTGTAAAATCATTCTCGTCTTCAGTTTCCTCTTCTCAAGTTCATTTTGGATGCGAATCATCGCTATTTTGATCAGATCAGCATTGCCCCCCTGAATTGGCATATTGATGGCTTCACGTTCGAGTGCCTGGCGTTCATTAAAGGGCAGTGTCTGCATTTCTGGGAAGAAGCGCTTCCGCCCGAAAAGTGTGTTGACATAACCCTGGATGCGCGCCTGGTTGAGCGTGCTATCCACGTAGCCCTTGATGTTCGGAAAGGTCTCGTGGTAGCGTTTGATGAATTCTGCCGCTTCGCTATTGCTCATCCCGGTAATTTGTGCCAGGCCAAAGGCCGATTGCCCGTAGAGGACCGCGTACACCACCGTCTTTGCCAGCCTGCGCTGATCTTTGGTTACTTCTGCAACAGGGATATTGAAGAGAGAGGCCGCCGTGATCGTGTGGATATCCTCGTCTTTGCTAAATGCCTCAGTTAGTCGTGGTTCATGCGTAATATGCGCCAGGATGCGTAACTCGAACTGTGAGTAGTCGGCAGTGAGCAAAACAAAACTCGGATCGGCAATGAAGGCGCGACGAATCTGCCGTCCCACCTCTGTGCGCACTGGAATATTCTGAAGGTTCGGGTTGCTCGATGACAGGCGACCGCTTGAAGCTACCGTCTGATTGAAAGATGTGTGCACCCGGCCTGAGACAGGATCCATCAGTGCCAGCAAGCCATCGACATAGGTCGATTTGAGTTTGGTTAACTGGCGGTACTCCAGCAAGTAATCGACCATCGGATGTTTTCCTCGTAGACTCTCTATCACATCCGCGCTGACGGAGTAGCCCGTCTTTGTTTTCTTGCCCGAAGGCAGTTTCAATTCTCCAAAAAGTATATCTCCAAGCTGCTTCGTTGAGTTGATATTGAAATGATGACCCACGGTGTCATAAATTTCATGTTCGAGTACGCCAATCTGTTCGGCGAGTGTTCTCTCTAATTCAGCTAGAAACGCGGCATCGAGGGCTACACCATACATCTCCATTTTGAGCAGAACGGGCAATAGTGGCAATTCAATACGCTTATAGAGATGCATTAAACTGTGGCGGCGTAACTCACCTTTAATAGGCTCGACCAGGCGCAGGGTCATATCGGCATCAGCACCAGCATAGTCCGCTGCGAGATGTATCGGTACCTGTGCCATACTGATCATTTTACTGCCCGTGCCTATCAGTTGTGAGATGGGCGTCATGACAATGCCCAACCGTTGGAAAGCCTGGTCTTTGAGCCCCAGCCCACGTCTCCCAGGATCAGTAAGATAGGCGCCTAACATCGTATCAAATGCCAGTCCGCGTAGTGCAATACCATTGCGTGCCAGGATCAACATATCGTACTTGGCATTGTGCATATATTTCTGTACGGTTGTATCTTCGAGCACCTGGCGTATCTTTTCCAGGATATATGCCTTTGGTAACTGTGTTGCGGGTGGCTGGTTCTCAATAGTGTGTGTGTGTCCAACCGGGATGTAGTATGCTTCCCCCGCTGCCATGCTGCATGAGATCCCTACCAGGTCTGCATGCCACGGATCATCGGATGTTGTCTCCGTATCCAGCGCGAAGGCTCCGGCATCATACATGCTTTTGATCAGCACGTGCAAAGAATCTTCGCTGTTTACGACCATCGTACTGGTCGCTTTCACCGTATTCTCATCGGTGATATGAATCGGCGTTCCCTGTGGCTCTCCGGGCGCTCCTCCAAGACTCGGCAGTCGCAGTCTCCGCACAACCTCCTGTACTGGTTCATTGAAGCCAAAAAGATTCAATTGTTCAGGACCATCCGATATCGCTGGCTCGCCTGCCTCGTCCTTGACTTGCTCTTCTCCACCCGCTTTATTCAGCGCCTTTTTGGCAACCGTGTCGGTCAGGATTACTTCAGCATCGTCTGTAGGCGGTGGAGGTGGTGCCATGATAGGGACAATACCTACCGGCGGAGCTAGTAATAAATCCTCTTCCTGTTCCGGGATAGGCTCTGCTTTCTCTCGAACTACTTCTCTATGGGCTCTTTCTCCCTCATAGTCATTGGATGCATCACTGTCCTCTCCTGCTGAAGGGATGCCTAGTTGGCGAAAGAGCGATAGCACTCTCTCCACCATGGTGCGAAATTCCAATTCGCGGAAAATTGCCAGCACCTTATCCTGGTTCATATGTTCGGGACGACAGGCTTCCAGGTCGAGCTGTACCGGTACATCCAACACGATTGTA
>CATPCK010000316.1 GCA_955652655.1 uncultured Ktedonobacteraceae bacterium
GACCAGGATGCGGGCGACGCAAGCGTCCCTACGGGCCCGAAGCCGCTTCCGAGGCGACCTCACAACGAACTTACCTCTGAAAGCACCACCACGCCCACATAGATACGTGGAAGGATGTAGGCCCTCTTGACCAGGTCTAGTGAAAAGGGGCTGTCCATTGGGTTAACCATTGTCGAGTACGGTGATCGCGTAGGCGGATGAGGGCCTGGTGTCGATAGATATAGAGGGCAAAGGATACGAGCACGTCGGGATCATCGGGGTGGTACTCGAGGGTTGTGCGGTCGGTACTGATGCGAGGGCCGCGGTGCCTGCCTGTATACCAGGGGGACATGAGGTTGAGATGGGTGACGGGATGATTGCCCAGGGTTTCGGTGAAGACGAGTTGAGGTGAGCCCCAACCTGAATGCGTATGTCCACTAATGTAGAGTTTGGCGTTATTGTGGTTTGCCAGAATTGCGCGCACATCTTGTGAATTTTCGATAAAGAAAAATGGGTCCAGGGAATCGTCGTCAAGATTGCGGTCTGGATCACGGTCAAGCACGGTATCATGTAAGGGGCAGTGCGCAAAGATAATAGCAGGTTGTTGAGGTTGCTCAATCAAGGCGGTGTCGAGGAATGCGAGGGTCTCCTGCGAAAAAATTACATGTGGGTCTTCGCGTCTCTGACCCGGTCTGTAGGGATTGGGATGATCGAGCATAATACACGTCACATCCCCGGCCATCCAGGTATAGCGCACAGGTTTTTCCCAGGCCTTGCAAAACTCTCTGGCGGTATGGATGATGTCCTCTTTGTTTTCGGGATGGTACTCATGATTGCCGATGCCAGGATAGAGTGGTACCCTGCCTAACTGCGCGCCCAGGTCCATTTTCGCGAGTTTGTAGTTCTCAGGCGCGCCAGTATCGACGATATCTCCCGGAGAGACACTAAAGGCGGGAAATCCTTCATCCACCCAGAGCGAATCGATGTCCAGAAACATGGGGGCCATGCGGCGTGAGTGGATGGTGTGCCATTGTTCATTGGCGCGATAGTGCAGGTCGCCAAAGGCCCAGAAGTAGAGGAGCTGGCGATTGGCATAAGCGGTAGCTTCCAGGGATTGTATTTCGTTCATTGCTTTTTTCCTTCTGGTTGTTTTTGTTGTAATTGTACCGCAGATGTATTAAAGGGATGTGAAGAGGCGAAGCCTGGCCTGGGTAGGGGCCTGATTATGCTTTTTAACTTGTTCACCTGGATAGCGGAAAGATCCACCGAGGGCCGATCAATCGGCGATGTGCGCGATCAATCGGCACCTACTGGTGACTGGATGATTTTTTCATGTGCATAATCGGGCTCCTGCGCTCCTTATCAGACGCGCCTAATAGAGGTCTCCCCCTTGTGGGTAGTGCGTGATCTGGTATAATGGGTTTCACCCCTCAAAGGGCCTATCATGCACTATTTGAAGGCGATGTGATAGATTGCAACAGAGCGAGGTCAGGTAGCATGTCAGAGCAACAGAAACAAACTGAACGAGATCGCGTTTTGGCAGCTCTAGAGGCTGAGCATGTGCGTTTCGTCAACCTGGAATTCACGGATGTCGTGGGCATGGCAAAGTGTGTCACTATTCCCGTCGAGCAGTTTCCCGACTGTCTTACGCATGGCAAGTGGTTTGATGGATCTGCTCTAGAGGGTTTTGCCCGTGTCGCTGAAAGCGATATGTATCTTTTTCCTGACCTGGCGACGTTTTCTATCGTGCCGGGATCGGTGCGTCCGCTGCCGGCAGGCACAGCAGGTACCTTTACTGACCAGATCAATGACGAGGATGTGATTGCGCGTGTTATCTGCGACGTGCGTACTCCTGATGGGGAACGTTTTGACGGGGACCCGCGCGCCACGCTTTTGGACGCTCTACAGATGGCACAATCGATGGGTTATTCGTTTCTGGTGGCTCCTGAACTGGAATTTTTCCTTCTACAGATGGAAGATAAGACTCCGACGCCATTACCCCACGATCTAGGTGGATACTTCGATCTCTCGACCGATCTTGCCGCGACCGTCCGGCGGCAAATGGTACATACGTTGCAGCAGATGCATATCACTATTGAATCGAGCCACCACGAGGTAGCTGCCGGCCAGCATGAGCTTGATTTTGAAAATGGTGATGCCCTCTCTATCGCCGATGGGTTGATGACGGCAAAGTATGTGCTCAAGTCTATTGCCGCGCAGCACGGGCTGTATGCTACGTTTATGCCGAAACCATTTTATGGTGTCAATGGTTCTGGAATGCATACCCATCAGCAGCTTATCGAGACCGTAACAGGGAAAAACGCTTTTGTGGATGAGCAGGGTGAATATGGGCTCTCGGATATCGGACGCTACTTCATCGCGGGGCAACTGGCTCACGCGCGCGCGATGTGCGCTATACTTGCACCGTTGGTCAATTCGTATAAACGGCTGGTTCATGGATTTGAGGCGCCAGTCTTCGTCAACTGGGGACGAGTGAACCGCGAGGCGCTTATCCGCGTGCCACGACCCAGTGCCAATCGCCAATTGTCGGCCCGTATTGAATTGCGCTGCTGCGATCCCAGTTGCAATCCATATCTTGCGCTAGCAGTCATGTTACGGACAGGGCTTGACGGTATTCAGCGCAAGCTGACACTGCCGGCAGCTATGGACGAGAGCCTGTTTCTGCGCGATGAAAATGAGCGTTTACAGCGGCACGCCCGCCTGTTGCCCGCGACACTTGGCGAGGCACTGGAAGGACTGCGCGAGGATGCCCTGGTACGCGAGACGTTGGGAGACTCGATCTACGAGGGATTCCTCGATGCGAAGACGATCGAGTGGAACGAGTACCGCACGCAGGTTCATGCCTGGGAGATTGAACGCTATCTCCCTATATTCTAACCGTTGAACGTCCTTTTGCACCCGCTACTGAAAAAGCTGTTATTGCTAATCTTTGCTATATCAGGTTTTGCAAGATATAATATCTGTAACCTGTAGTAGAGGTAGGGCTGGCTCAAGCAATGAGAGAAGAAAAAGGAACTTGTTTTCATGGTAACACCAGATAACTCCTCACAAAAAGAAAGCACATATGTCATCGACGCTGAAAGCGGCACGGAGATGGCTCGTCTCATCAATCAAGAGCGACTACTGACGAGAGTGATGGGAGGTGTTTTTCCTGAACATTTCGATCTTTCGCATGTCTCTCATATCCTGGATATCGGCTGTGGTCCTGGAGGATGGGTGCTCGATGTGGCTTTTGAAAATCCTAAGATAAACGTGATGGGAGTCGAC
>CATPCK010000317.1 GCA_955652655.1 uncultured Ktedonobacteraceae bacterium
CGCGCCAGTGGATCATCTGGCATGTGCTCGAACATGACATCCATCACGGCAGCGAAATCTCCACCATTCTCGGCGTACACGGCCTGCCAGTAGTCGAGTTGGATTAAGAACAGGAACGTATTCAGTTCCCCTCTCTCATGGGTGGATATGTTGCGCATGATGCGGTCGCTTCAGCGACAAGGTCGCCACTGTCGCTGAAGCGACATTCCATGCTCACATGTACAGAAAAAGGGGAAAGACTGGATGGAGAGATGCACAGCACAAACCTGTTTTCTGATGTTATACCGGGAATCCATCAACTTTGATGAATAGTGCTTGTCTGCTTGAGATGAAAAATGCTGATATACTCATCGCTAAGAAGTTTGTGCATTCATCACAAAGATGGGGTGTCAGATGGAAGGGTCTCTCTTGCTCCCTTTGGGCGATGGCCTGGTGATCGAGCAGATCAGCCGGGAGGGGCACCAGATCATCGTCTCAGTCAGATCTACCGCTTCTCTTGCTCGTTGTCCTCTCTGCGCCGCTGCTTCAGAATCCATCCATAGCCATTACCTGCGAACGGTTGCCGACCTTCCCCAAGCCGGCCAGCTCATCATCCTGAAATTGATCGTGCGCCGCTTCTTTTGCCGCAATGCTCTCTGTGCTCGTCGCATTTTTACCGAAAGGCTTCCCGAGCTTGTTGAGCCGTGGGCACAGATGACCAATCGGCTCCGTGAGGCATTGCGTGTCTTGAGCTTTGCCACCTACGCAGAGGCAGGTTCACGCCTGGCTCCGCACTTGGGAATGAAGGGGTCCCCTTCCACTCTCTTGCGCTGCCAGAAGGCCACCTCTCTGGTTCCCCCTGAAGCATTCACCAAGATCGGTCTCGACGACTTTGCTTTTCGGCGTGGTCGTACCTACGGAACTTTGATAGTGAACCTGGAGACCCATCGCTTGATTGATGTCTTGCCCGACCGGAGCGTTGCAACCGTTGCCGCCTGGCTCACAGCCCACCCGACCATTGATGTCATCAGCCGTGATCGAGCTTCCGATTATGCAACTGCCGCCACTGTTGGTGCTCCCCAGGCTCAACAGGTCTGTGACCGTTGGCACCTCCTTCGCAACTTGAGCGAATATCTCTACACTTTTTTGGCTCGAATGCGTGCGCAGATCCGTCAGGCATCCCAGGAGCAAGCGCCACCTGCGGAAGAAGCTCCTCTGGAAGAAGCTCGATGGCTCGAACGAGAAGCCAGAGAGCAGGCCCGGATACAGCGGAGAGGAGAGCGCAGAGCGCGCAAAACCGTTCGGGAGCAAACCAAGGCTACCCGTCAAGAAGAGCGACTAGATCGATATCAGCAGATGCTCACACTCAAGAGCCAGGGACTTTCTCCTGAAGAGATTGCTCCGCGAGTGGGTTGTTCTGCCCGAACGGTTCGCCAATGGCTCGCCGATGGGGTGAAAACCACTCCCAGACGCAGACGCCCCAGTCCTCTCGATACCTATGCCTCCTGCCTACGGAGGCGATGGGAAGAAGGAGAGCAGCGGGCAGAGAAGCTGTACCAGGAACTGGTGGGAAAAGGCTACACTGGCTCCTTACGGGCGGTCTATCGCTACTTGAATCGCTGGCGTTCCCCTCGAACAGATCAAAAGGAGCCTGTGGTGAGAAAGCACCGCCCAAGAAAGACGGCTCCTCCTCCAGGCTATTCGATGAGTGCCAAGCCAAGCAAGCCGTCTGGCTTTATATCCGCTCCCCCGATGAATTGAACACGAAAGAGCAGGAGCAAGTGGTTTTCCTTCGGCAGGTTCATCCGACCCTTGAAACAGCCTATCAATTGGTTCAGACCTTTGTAAAGATGGTGAGAGACCAGAAAGCAACTGAGCTGGAGGGTTGGTTAGAACAAGTCCGCACCAGCGATATTACCGAACTCATGCGTTTTGCCAAAGGGATTGAACGCGATCTGGCTCCTGTTCAGGCCGCTCTCCAGCTTCCTTACAGCAATGGCGTCGTCGAAGGGCATGTCCACCGCCTAAAATTGATTAAGAGGCAAGGCTACGGACGTGCCTCCTTCCCTCTCCTACGCCAGCGGGTTCTCTATCAGGCCCTGTAGGTCCTAGCGATTTCAGCTCTATCACCTGAAAGGCGTTCTACTAAGCAGACAAGCACTATTCATCAAAGTTGATGGAGTTCCGACAGAGCACTACGGATGGCTGGATGATTTTGTCAAAGTGCATCATTTCTCCTGGTCTTTACTTCGTGCTGCCCTAACGCATACATGATCGTTCGGATCATCTCTGTCTGGGTTGATGCCTTGAGGTCTCCTTCCAGGTGCTCACAAATGCTGTTGGCCAGCAGGCATTGCTGGGTTCTGTCCAGGCGCTCATGAAAGCGCTCTAACTGGTTTTGGAGTCGTGAATACAACCAGAATTGGATCACCGCTATTCCTTCGATGAAGTCCCCACTGAGGAAACTGAATGCGACTCCATTGGTGGGTTGTTGAAGAATCCCCAGGCTCACAGAGACGAGAAAGAAGGGTAGCCCTGTCCCTGTCACCAGCAGTGCCCAGCGATAGAGACGTTGGGCATCTCGATGGACATCTTGATAGTACCTCTTGATCAAGATGAACTGTGATGCCGCCACTTCTTGAATTTTCTTCGGGTCGAGATCGGCAACAAGTTGAACTGTACTCAGTTCTGCTGCCATCTGGGATTCGTTCATGAAGGCATTATGGCCGGAGTGACCACCCCGGGTGGGTGAAGGCGCTTGTCGAGGGACAAACTGGTCAGGTTGATGTGGGTGAAATTGATGCTGCTGTTGCGGGGGCCAAGGTAACTGCCTGTTCATAAAACCTCCGTTGTGGAGACCCTCATGCCTTCAGGCTGAGGGAGGAACCAACGGCTGCCGCAGCAGCGCGTTCAATCCCCTTGCGGGGGAGTACCAGACATGTGGTCTGGTACCCAGGTGGCCTTGAAGAAATCAAGACCCATCTCCACATAGATGTAAGGTGCTCTTCGCCAAAGTTCAGAAGGCTTGTCGTGTCTACCACACCGCCCCTACCCATCAGGACTTTTAATAGTAGACGTTAGAGCAGGGAACTAGAGCAGGCATTCCCTGGTAACATGACCTCCCAAACGGAGCACGTGCGTGCTTAGGCTAGTCAGAGAGTCGGCTTGCAAAAGACGAGTGTAGAACCACCCCAATCACAAGCCCATCCCCTTTCAGGGGATTGGGTCACTGACCACGAAGCTACATTATACCAACAGAATGGATGGGTATTCCCTGCTAGTATGACGCGAAGGAGTGCTTGCAGTAACGCAAGGGGACATTATGTACATTTAGGATTGGTGATATATATGCAAAAAACTGGGTAGGTGGGCGTCTATATAGCGTGTTCCCTTGTGGTTTACATGGGTAGGTTTTTTGAGGGCAGATCATCATATCCGTAGGGGCGGGAGCGGTGTGGATGTGGGGAGGGGACGCTTGCGTCGCCCATGGGGGAGGGACCGGGCGACTGGCAACGGGACGAGGGCGACCCTTGTGGTCGCCCTCTGGAGATGGAGAGAGAAAAGAGTATGGAGGAGAAGGACCTGCCGCTGTTGTTTACGCCATTGGTGAGGCAAG
>CATPCK010000318.1 GCA_955652655.1 uncultured Ktedonobacteraceae bacterium
CTACCGGAAAAGATATTCTACCACCGTATAGCCGTCATTCTAAGCCATTAAAAACTGTGGCATGGTCACCGAATGGGCATTATATCGCCTCGGGAGGTGAAGATAAGACTGTACATGTTTGGAACGCCGCCACAGGGAATGATCTCCCGTTTTCCCCCTATAAAGGTCATTCTGAGACAGTTCGTAACGTCACATGGTCACCGCGTGGGCAATTCATTGCTTCTGCAAGTGAGGATCACACAGTACAGGTGTGGAACGGCAACACTGGGGACCTCCGTGTTACCTATCGAGGTCATTCCTTTTTTGTGATTTCTGCGGCATGGTCACCAGATGGAAAATATATTGCCTCTGCAAGCTTTGATAAAACAGTACAGATATGGGACGCGTCCACAGGAGGCAACCCCGTTAAGTATCTTCATCATGCCAGTGAAGTGCGTGCGGTAGCATGGTCACCAGATGGACGCTTCATCGCCTCGGGTGGAAATGACGACACAGTACATTTGTGGGAAGCTACAACAGGACACTCAATACGACTGTTCAAAGGCCATACAGGTTTTGTGCAATCAATAGCATGGTCGCCGGATGGGAAATATATTGCCTCGGGTAGCTTTGATACGACGGTGAGGATTTGGAATGCCGCTACAGGGGAAAACGTTTTTACCTATCACCACCACTCCAGCCAGGTTTGGTCTGTAGCGTGGTCTCCTCATGGACGATTCATTGCTTCTGGCGCTATTAACAATGACAATACAGTACAAATATGGCAAGCAGTATAGGTATGACGAACACATTCAAACGACGAATTTATCGATATTGTGTAGTGAGTTCTACCAGCTTCCTTGGAGCGTTCCTTTGGTTGTGAGCTTTGCTGCCTGCGATAGAAAGCCCACAACTAAGAAAAGCGTTTGCGAACTGCCGCAGGTAGCGAGAAGTGAAGAAGAAATGAACAGCTTACACCATCGACAAGATGTTCACTTGAAAGCCTATCCTAATGATGGTAGAACCAGGATTGAGCGCGGCAAGATTCGCCGTCACCTGGATATTGCTGCCATTGGGTCCACCCACAATAGTATCTACCGTATCGACACCCCAACCAACAGGCCGCTGAGGCGAAGCCTCAATAGTGGTAGGGAAGGCGATCACCGTCGAGTCAACAAAATTGCCGATATCTAGCGCCGGGGCCGTGGGATCAGTCTGACCTTCGTTGGGTACGAGGAACGTGACCGTATCACGGTTGTAGTCATTGAGCGGGCCGTGGAAATTGACAACTGCCACTCCACAGACCAGGAACAAGGTATTGGCACCTGATGGGCCAGATACACCAACCGTTAATACTTCCACATTATCAAAACTCACAACACTAATAGCCATGAAAAACCTCCCTGGTTCCGCGAACCATCCAGGCAACGGTAGCCTGGCTTACAATCACAAAACGTATAGGCAGGGGCTCAGGCCAGTGGATCTTGTGCCAATCTGCAATGGGAGAATTGCCCCGTTGCTGAACGGGAGCAACGTCTCCTGTCTGACTCTTGTCAGCAACATCAAGAGGCCGCTTGAAGCCCGCAATACCTATTCACCTGAGAGATGTACGTCGAGGGAAACACTTTTTAGCAGACAGGATTGCAGAGAATGAAGCTTTTTTTCATATTGATGCATTTAGAGCCCAACCTTGACAGCAATCCCCACGAATTTGTGCGAATTGGAGCGAACACGGACGAACAACATCAGCACCATTTGAGCGTGATTTCACCCCGGAATCTCCCATAAAGACGGGCTTTCCCACAGCTGGGTGGACACATACATGGGGCATTGGTGAGGAAGTATCGAACATTGAGCTGGTCTATGACAGCACAATCCAATACGAGTCTACGATGCCGGATGATGTGCAACAGGCTCTTGATGACTGGTGCAAGAAGAATCAAACGAAGTGTCATGAGAAAAAAAGAGATCTGTGGGTACTCAAGTTCGCCTGGAAAAAATCGCACAAGCTTGCTCGTTGATTCGCTGCCTTCATTCAGCTCAAGGCTTCGAGGTCATAGGTATGCTCATTAAGGTTGAGGCAGCCTTCGATATCAGAAACAACGAGCTTGATCTTCTTGCTTTCTCTCTCGACGGGATTAGATGCCAACTCTGCTAATTCAGCGGTTCTGATAGTGTCCATATGATCCTTTCTCGTTCTGCTGTTATCCTATATTGCTCCCATGTTGGCTTGTCAAATGATCCGTTGCCAATAGTTCTGACTCGCCCCTTATTGTCTTAATATGCAGGTCTAGTCCGTTTTGAACGCTTGTGCGACTTCTACCCAATCAACATTCCGAAAATCTCGGTTGTCTCTTTCAAAGCTTTGATAGAGTTCCTCCGGTCCTCGTCTTTGCTTTATAACATAGTTCTCTATCTGTTGTGCTGCCTGTTCATCGCTTTGAGCTTCCTGTAAAATGGTGAGAATATTTGTATATGTCCCTTCGGTTGATAAAAAGTCTGCTACCGCTTTGGTTTCCACGTTCATGGGAATTCCTCTCTCTCTTCCTCGTTCATTGACGAATGCTTGACGATCTTCTAGCTCGACATTATACCAAA
>CATPCK010000319.1 GCA_955652655.1 uncultured Ktedonobacteraceae bacterium
GCCGAGGCTAGCCGCTTGCCATCGGGCGACCACGCTACGCTCCATATCACAGCCGCATGACTCGCGTGGGCAAAGCGAGTCCTCCCGGTACTGGCGTCCCACACCTGTACCGTTCTATCGTTGCCCGCTGAGGCAAGCCATTTGCCATCGGGTGACCACGCTACGCTGTTTACCGCGTCAGTATGACCAGAATAGGTGACGAGGGTCACACCGGTAATGGCATCCCAGACCTGCACCGTCTTATCAAGCCCTGCCGAAGCGAGGTGTTTGCCATCGGGTGACCACGCTACACTCCCCACTTCATCGGTATGTCCTCGATACGTATAAGGGAGCTTTTGTGGTTGTGGTTGCAGCAAAAAATACACCAGAGGAGTAGTTACAATTGATGCCAGCACCAATACTGTAAGGCCAACTAGTATGGGCCGCCGCCTGTATCGCTTTCGCGTCAGTTCTTCCTTCTTCTGCCACTCAATACCAGCCTGAATGAAATCACGTTCACTTTGACTCAGGTCCGCAGAGCGTTTCTCTAACTGCTCTATGGCCCGCGTTAAATCAGGGCCTCCAAAGAGCTTATACGGATCACGCCCGGCGGGATTCTCCCTATCCGTCTCGATCCATGCTCGCGCTCGCCCCTCCAGTTCCTGATGCCAGGTCAGGAAGTTGCGATCTTCTTCTATCCATTGCTTCAGCCGTCCCCACTCCCACAGCAGGGCGTCGTGGATGATCTCTATCGTTTCCTTCTCTCCCTCCACGAGCAGACGGGCAGTAACCAATTGCTGCACCACTTGAGAGACCTCCGCCCTTTCCGCCTCCCTATGCAAGAGCGAAGAGAGTTCTCTGCGCCTGCGGCTGTCAGGGATATGCTGTTCTTTGTCACCCAGGTGAACCAGTGCAGTGAAGAGGGAACGAACCAATGGTCGCTGTTTTTCCTCAAAACGATAGAACGCCTGGTTTGCCCATTGAGCGAGCCCTCCCGTTACTCCCCCAATGCTCTTGTAGTCTTCGCGTGTGAGCCGACCATCTCTCCGGTTCTCCCACAGTTGGGTTAAGGCAAATTCGAGCAGGGGCAGGACTGTGCTGCTCCCCACATCTTTCTTCTCTTTAAACGTGGTATTCAGCGCATCATCGACAATCGTCTCGATCAACCCCTCCTCAAACTGCAGCCCGACCGCCATTGCCGGGTCCCTGACAATGGAGACCAGGTCATCGCGCCTCATGAGCAATGGAACGTTGACTACGTTCCGGCCGAGCCACTGCGCCAATGTCTCCTGCTGCACGAAACGGGGGTAGAAATCGTTGCGCATGACAACGATGAGCGTGATATGGGGTGCCCACTCCAGCAGCTTCGTGATTTGCGCAATGACCCGCGTACGTATCTCTTCAGGGAGACTTCCAAACACTTCTTCGAACTGATCGAGAACGATGGCGGTCGGCTCCAGAGTGTTGTCCAGGCCACTCAGCAGGGACTCGAAGGAGGTATCACTGGGGCGCGTGACAACAATCGTCCAGTGATTACTGCCGGGAACATCACCGGCTCTCAAGCGAGGAATCAGCCCAGCCTGGACCAGCGATGACTTGCCGGAGCCCGATGGGCCAAACACCGCCAGGAAACGCCTCTCGTTTTGCAGGCTATACACAAGTTCGTCAATGATCGACTGACGACCAAAGAAGAAAGGAGCATCCGCCTCGGTAAATGCCTCCAGGTTGCGATAGGGGCAGATCTCCGACGCTTGCAGTTCGGGAAAGATCGCCAGCAGCGTCTCCGTAGGGGTCGCGAAGGCTGTCTCGACCAGTTTTCCAATATCGTCGGCTTCAGCTGCTATGACAACCATGCCTATCACGCGACGACGCGGCTCATCCCAGACAGGAGCGCCGCTGAAACCCTCTGTAATCTCACTTGATTGTAGCTGTAGCAGTGGATATCCTGCCTTGGTCTTCCCCCCCAGTCCCAGCGACTTCCCTGCACCCCGCACACCTTCTACCTCACCGGCATCGGGGTAGCCGAAGGTTCTTATAGTGTGACCGTCGGCCCCCTTAGAAGAACCTAATGGGAGTGGTTCTACTCCCTCCGGTAACGTCCCGCTGACTTGCAGGAATGCTACATCTTCGGCGGTCGCAGCACGCCATCCCCCGGCTATCACCTTTGCCTCCAGCTGCTCGCCGGTAACTTGAAATACAACCTGTGCTGTTTCCGGCATAATTTTTCCGAGGACGTGGGCGCATGTGACGATGAGGCCATTATTGGAGACTACAAAGCCGGTTCCGATCTGCCTGCCACTCATGATACGCACAATGCCATTCAGGATATTCACCATCAGTCAGGTACCTCTGGCAAGCATTCGCAGCCACCCACTATTTCTACGACAATACTACGCCTATCAGGTCATTGGGTCTGCTCTTCGCTCTCTTCCTTCCATCGTAACGTCACTTTATAGTTAGCTTCAGTACTGACCGAGGTGATAATGACCCCCGCCTCAGCGCTCAAAGTGAACCCAAACTCCATCTCGACTTCTCCAGGCTTGTGAAGCAAGCCACGTAGCATAGCAATCACGCTCTCGGTCGCGGGACGGATCTTGCTCAGGGCTTGCTCAAAGGTTTTGGGGGCTGGCTCTGGTTCTCCTTCAGAGCCACGCGCAACACGCCGCGAGCCTCTTTCGCCTTCCGGTTCGCTCACTTCTACGAAGATAGAACCGCCATCCGCCATGGGGAATTCAACAAGATGTTTCATGACCATCCTCCATACGAAGCTACTCTCATGTCACGACCAAATATCCTATCTTCTAAAATCACTATCTTTCATCGTCTATGAATTATAATCGGAGTGTACAAGTATCCTATCTTCTAAAATCACTATCTTTCATCGTCTATGAATTATAATAGATAAACGTGAGATGCACAAATGTTTACATCAAGCGGTTCTCGCCAGGAGCGATGGAGGTAGCTATGTTCAGGACACTTAAGAGATCTTTTGCCAGATACCTTATCGTATACTGGAGAAATTTCACATTGAGCTATTCCCTGATAAAAGGACACGTAAACGTAAAGACTAGCCGTTTTTTTAACCTCACAGCGATAGCGCTTATCTGTGTATTGAGCCTGCAACTTGCAGCGTGTGGCAGTACCCCCGTTACGCAGAAGTCCAGTCAAAGTCCTCCTCCCCAAATAACCAGCCCCACGCCTACATCTGAAGCTACTCATACATCTACCCCCACAGCTACAGCTACTGGTGGTACCAGCCACGTATCTACTCCTGCCCCAACACCGTCGCCGACCCCAACTCCAGCGCCTAAGCCTAAGCCGACTTCGGTGCCTAAGCCCAAGCCGATTCCAACCCTTATCCCTTCTGACTCTACAGCCTTCGTAGTCCATCAGGATGGAGGACAGCTTAGTTTCCCATTAAATGGTAGTTTTGATAAACAACCAATTCAATTAAGCAATAACAGCAACACGAGCCAAAAGAACTGTTGCGCTCCACTAAGCTGGTCGGCGAAAGTAGTATCTGAAGGAGGCTGGCTCAGTCTGAGTCAATATAGTGGCTCAGTACCTGCCGGTGCAAACCAGAAGGAAATCTCTGTTTATGTTTCAATTGCGAATTTATGCAGTAAGACGTACATTGGAACAGTTACGTTTACTAAGCCCCCGAAAGCTGATGGCAGCCTTCATTCTGTAGAGATAGACCTGGACCTTACTTCAACGCCATCAGTTCCGCCGTGTCCAAGCTCAACGAATACGTAAGGAGACCATTCCAAACTGGGGCAGAACAGAGCGTTCCCTAAAACACCACAAAAGCCTCAAGGAACATACCCTTGAGGCTTCCACATCTACTTTCCACGTTACTTGACTAAATACCTCGCCACCTTGACATGCAAAAGTGACTCGACTTCCCCCAAAGTCTTCTCGCCGGATCTCTTCTCCTCTCCTCAACTTCCCTTTCCCACGTTTCCTCGTCACATCCAGCACACTCTCTCACCACCACCATGAAACATACTATAC
>CATPCK010000320.1 GCA_955652655.1 uncultured Ktedonobacteraceae bacterium
GTCCAAGTACCGTAGAACTCACCCACGAGGTAAGCAACACAAAGCCGCTCCCTAGCAGAAAGGCGGCGTTGCGTTTCCCCCCTTCAAACACGCTGATCATCAGTGCCCAGTTCTCATCGGCCATGAAGAAGAGAGTGGCATAGGAATACTCCTTTCACGTTTCATGTCAAGAAGGTAAATGTAACGCCCATATTTGCATTCATACCATTACACACGTTATACTACCAGAAAAAGATGCAATGGGCAAGCTAGTCTTTAGGGAGTTACAACTGATGAATGCGCTCTGTCTGGATGTGTTAAATAGCGACTGGCACGATTACCGTGGCACTGGAAAGCATGAGGATCGACTCTTGAAACCAGGATGGCTGCAGCAGCTTGTTGCACGGCGGGGCTTGCACGTCGCGAGTCCACCTGATGCGAACGCAATCGCTGCTTTGCAGTCGTTACGTGCGCTGATGCAGCACATGGTTCAGGCGTTCCTCCAGCAACAAGCTCCTTCGGAGCAGGATATCGCGATGCTCAATAGTTACCTGGATACAGCACCCTTTAAGTTGCATCTCGTGCGCATAGGTGAACATTACCAGACCCGCCAGCTGCCGCTGAACAACGATTGGCACTGGGTTTTGGGCGAGGTTGCAGCCTCTTTTGCTGCTCTGTTAGCCCATCACGATCCCTCGCGCATCAAACAATGTGAGAATCCTGACTGTCGCTGGGTCTACTATGATGAGAGCGCGAACCAGAACCGCCGCTGGTGCGAAGATTCCTGCGCCAATTTGATGCGGGTACGACGGTTTCGGGCGCGCCGTCAGGGGAGCAACCGTTGAGGAAAAACAGAAGTATTCCGGAGTGCTATGTTCGCTCTTTCTACTATCCGCCCTCTATCAGAAGGATGACACATGAGAGGTCCTTTTTTCCCCGAGAAGCAACTTTCATATTCGTTCTTAGGAAAAAAAATCTGTCTTGTTAACATTTTTCCTCCTCCAACGATATAGGACATATACCCATGATATCTTGCATCATAGTTTCGGGGCGTATAAGGCGGCGAACCAACGGAAAACGGGCCGTCGTAGACGACCCCACCAGGGCTGATTCCCTGCCCAAATGCGTTCGCATAGACGAAGGGCTTGAACACCGAACCGACCTGGCGGTCTTTTTGCGTAACAACGTTCAGCGGTCTATCAGATGTTGGGCTATCAAGGCTGCCAATTAGTGAACGAATGGCCCCGTTATGATAATCAAGAATGATAACCGCTGCGTTAGACATATGATGCGTACTTGCTATGGTAGCAATGTACTGTTTCGCTTTTTGCAACACCTGCTTCTGAAGATCCAGGTCAAGAGTAGTCGAGACATTTAGCCCGTAAGATGGCAGATCCGCTTTGTTGACATGCAGATCGCTAGCCAGCTCACCCACTGCATAGTCGATAAATTGTGATGCAAACTGGCTCTGAACAGTATTTTTCTCCAGGCAATTGAATTGCGGATTCTGACCATTGATCTGGCAAATAAGCTTCCCATGTATGTCATAGAGTTGAATGGGTCCCTTCGTCTGGGGAGTTTTAACAGTAGGGCCTCCATCCATGCAGGCATTCAGCACGCAGATCAGCAGAAATAGCATGACAATGTGCGACCGGGATAATTTTAAAGCCAATAAATTATAGGCACTCATAGCATTACTCCTCTACGCGATTTCTAATTTTGTTATCGTTGCAGGTATGAAAATGTTAACTATACAGGACCTTTCTTTCAACAATCATGCATCGCGGTCTCCTGATCGGCGACAAGGCCATCAGGCAGCGGTAAAAAATAGGGGAGAGGTAAGTGAAGCTTCTACAAGCCGCTACGCAGCCAACGAGAAGCGTTTACTGGGGTAGGAGTGTGTGCTGTTATACTGCATCAGCAACTGGTTGCTGAGTGAGATGGACCTGAAGAAGCTTATTAAAGGTGGAGAGACGAATACTAAAGCTACTCTCTTTGCCTGAGCCACGGGTAGCGTGCGGTGTCGGCCCCCGCATAGTCTGGATCCAGATAGATAAAGAGCCGTTGAATCTTGAAGTCGCGGATCTCAAAGACATCGCACCAGCGTCCGGCGTGCGTCACACCCGCGCGCCATTCTGTGCCATCGACTGTCATACCAGAGCTGGTTCCCTCTACCACCACGTGATCGCCCTGGATGATGTAGTTAAAGTATGCGTAGTCGTGGCGGATAGATTTGAGGGCAGATGCCAGATGAGAGAACAATTGCTCAATCTCGGCACGACCGTTAGCGAGTCCCCATTTGGGAAAATAGACTTGTGCATCATCGCCAAATAGATCAAAGAAATCTTTCCCCTGATCAAGTCTTTTCAGATATTCGAGCGCGACAGATTTACGCTGCTCCTCAGTCATTGTTTGCTGGGTCACGGCCATTGTTATTCCTCCAGATCTGTGCTCAGAGAACTCTCACAGCACCAATACTACAAGGATGGTCTGCTCCATGTCCTGGAAGCTCCGCCCCGCACGCAGCAATTCCTCGTCCTACTTGCCGAATAGATAGATCCCTGGCGGATCAAGCTCCACGCGAAGAAGATGCAACTCCTCTCAGTGACAACGATGTCGGTGATCAGACAGTTTTTTCGTCAGTACGACTCATAATTGCTTCCCTATTTCCCAAGTATACCTGATCCAATTACATAAGTCCAGTTGAGCTTGACCCGTTTTCACGGAGTCCCAAAGCTCGGACAGAAGTCTACCTCCGGTTATCTGGTAACAATCCAAGTTTCTGGGCTCCACCAGAGGTGTCGCGATACCCCGAAAGCACTGATTGAAAAATTCAACTGATGAGTAAGCACCATTCTCCAAGTCTCCAAACAGAGGATTTAGGAGGGGGCAACGGAGCAATTCCCGGCGGCATTCTTGGTGGTACCCACTTCTTTATTTCTTCCAACTATTGGTAGTCGGAATTTATTGCACCGAAGGTAGAAGTTTCTTGTAGCTACACGGCTGCTGCACAAGAAGATTGTTGCCTGCTGTAATGGTGCCGCTTAGTGGCAACGGCTAAGCTATACATGAAAATATCCGCCACAGCTAACCGCCATATCCGTCATTCTCTCTGAGAGATCCCTCATCTGTGTCATAAAAATGGCTTGCTATCCTCGTTCATGGCAGTAAACTCGGTAATGTCCGTGGCTCTTTCGGACATTGCTTCGGACATCCTCTATGAGAAACCTGCTGCTTATGCTAAAATTGGGCTGCTTTAGATAATGATAGAGTGTAACGGAGGCATGATGGTGAAGCTGAGTGAGACGGAATTGAAGGCGCTTATTAAGGGTGGAGAGACAAATACAGTCGAGCTAAAATTAGCTGCTCCTCGAGCAGTTGATTTAGCAGAGAGGCTCTGTGGGATGGCTAATGCTAGAGGGGGGATAGTGATTATTGGGGTTGAAGACTCTACTCGTAAAGTTGTGGGTGTGCCTGACGAACGTATTGGGGAAACCATGGATGTCATTTTACGGGCTGCTCGGCAAGTTATCAAGCCTGAACTTGCGCTAGACCCTCCCGAGCCAGAAGTCTACGTATTGGCCGGCAAAAAGCTGCTCGTTGTTACCATACCATCAACAGATGGTCCAGTGTATCAGTCCGGTGGAATTTTTTGGATAACGCAGGGAACTCAAACGAGGGCATTAAGTATGGCGGAATTGTCAGAAA
>CATPCK010000321.1 GCA_955652655.1 uncultured Ktedonobacteraceae bacterium
CAAGATCACCATTATGCCGCTGCTGGCATTTCGGGTGATCAAAGATCTCGTGGTTGACCTGGAGCCGTTTTTCGCCCAGTACGAGAAGATCAAGCAGTACCTGATCAACGATGAGCCCCCTCCACTCACCGAGCGTCTCCAGACGCCAGAGCAGCGTGCCCGGTACGAGGAAGGCACGAAATGCATTCTCTGCGCAGCCTGCACCAGTTCGTGCCCCATTAGCTGGGGTGACCCAGAGTGGGTGGGACCGGCAACCCTTGTCAATGCCCATCGCTTCATCTTTGATAGCCGTGATCGTGGCGCAGCGGAACGCCTGGCGATCCTTGGTGATCGGTTGGGCGTCTTTCGCTGTCGCACGGTGTTCAATTGCACGGAATGCTGCCCGCGAGACATTCCCATCACCGATCTCATCGAGCAGATAAAGCGTGCGTCGCTCTATAGCAGTACCATGATCGAATAGAGGGGGGCGGCAACCCGAAAGACTCTGAAGGAGAGTAACATGAGAGGAACGTTGGCAGGAGAGACGTTGGCGGAGCAGAAGCTCGCAGCCTTTGAGCAACTACAGCCCGAATTTGAGGCAAGTTTTCGCTTTGTGCAGGAGGTGCATGGGCAGCGGCGCTTCGCCGCATTTCCAGTGGCTGAGACGGTCTCCTATCTCCATGCCCTCTGGGTGTGTGAACGCAAGGACCGCCTCCTGAGTATCTATAAGAATATAGTACGCTATGAGGGCCAGCATTGCCTCTCCCTCTTACAACGTTGGCAAGCGGGAGAGACCGCTGCTGTGGTCGCCTTCCTCCAGCGCAAATTGGATGGGCTGCCTTTTGCTGATCTCATACGCCAGATACAGGAAGCGAAAACCGTACGCCATGCTGGTGATGGTCTGCTGCGGCGTCTCCTGCATGGTCGCCTGGTCTTACTCAACCGGGCGATAACACTGATGCAGGCCCTCGATGGCATCTTTGCCCTGTCAGAGGATGACCTGATGCGAGAAGTGCAGGCCGCCTGTGCCCACTTTGGACACACTCCCAGCCAGATCGAGCAGCAACTGGCCGAGGTGGAAGATCCGCTTTCCTCCTATGCTCCCCATCAGCTCCTGGCACAACGGAATATGCTGGTGATGAATACGCTCGGGGTGAGCGTCATGACGTTGCCCACCGATCTGCCAGGCGAGCGTTCGTGGAAGGTGGTCGCACCGACGGAACCCCTACGTCCCTTTGCTGAGCATGTGATTCGAGGCTATCAAGAATTGGTGTCCCCTTCACACAATAACCTCAAGGGGTATCGCTTCATTGATCGTCCTGAACACAGTGATGGGGCCTGGGTCTAGCTCAGGAAAAACTGATGACCTGTTTTACTGCAACGTTTCTTGTCAATCCAGGATGTGAGAACGAAACACTCTGGAGGAAGCAGGCGAGAGAGATTTAACAGAGGTGGAGGCGCGCGCATGAACCTGACTACCGGGATGCGCGAACGGGTGCGCACCTGGCTGCCACGCAATGAATTGCTCAAGCGTTATGGTACAAAAACTATCAAGAGAGAAAGAAAAGGAGCACACCTATGAGTGCAGCAGATCGTGCGCAAGCCGCTATGAAGGCGTGGGAGGTAAATGATGCGAACACCTTAGCCTCTTACCTGGCGGATGATTTTGTCTGCAAAGGTCCACTACCGCAACCACTGAACAAAGAGCAGTATATCGGCTACATGAAGGCGATGATGACTGCCATGCCAGACTGGTCGTTCAACGCTCACATCTTGCATGAGCAGGGCGATACTGTGCTGTTCGTCACGCAGATTACCGGCACACACACCGGTGATTTGTCTTTGCCGGAGCTTCCAATCATCCCTCCCACCGGCAAGAAAATCGCTCTCCCGAACGAACACATGGAGTACACCGTCAACGGTGATACAATCACAGCGATCACGACCGATCAGCAATCTGGCGGAGGCCTTGCGGGCATACTTGCACAATTGGGCATGCAACTTCCACTGTAGTGCTAGAGAGGACCTGCACCTGATTGCAGCACTGTTGGGCGTAGGCTTGATTGCACCTGATTGTGACTGTTTTGTGATGGGCATCGTGTCTGCCTCACCGGTTTTCGGGGTACACTTCCTGTAGGAAGACAGCGTGGTGTGCTCTGCTGCTGCATTGAAAAACACGGCCATCTCATGTGGTGAGGGATCGGAGTACCTCACGTTTGCGTAGTGTGAGATGCTTGAGCAGTGGGGAGGCCACAAGGTATAGCGTCACGACAGACGTCGAAGAGAAGAGGAGCGATTTGGCTGTGTCAAACCGAGATACTCTCACTCCCATCGTGCAGAAGGCACCGGCTCTCATGGTGCACAATGACCGTGGGCACCCCGGCTTCACCCTCACTATCGATGGCAAGACGGTACAAGCCTATGAGACCCAGGCACTGCTCAGCGTGGCGATTGACAATGGGATTACTGACATCCCGAATATGTGTAGTGACGGGGAGTTGGAGCCAGCCGCTACCTGTCGCATGTGTCTCGTCTCTATCGAAGGAGTGAACCGACTTCTCCCTGCGTGTAGTACCATGGCGCAACCTGGGATGATCGTCACGACGAAATCGGATGAATTGTTCCACATTCGTCGTACCAACCTGGAACTGATCCTCTCTGACCACAATGCCTACTGTCAGCCACCTTGCCAGGTGGATTGCCCGACGCATATTGATATTCCTGGGTACCTGGAGCTGATTGCCAGGGGGGCGATGAAAGAGGCCGCACGACTGGTCAAGGAAGTGCTCCCGTTCCCCTATATCCTGGGACTGACCTGTCCTGCACCCTGCCAGAAGGCCTGCCGCCGTGCCCTGGTCGAGGAAGAAATCGCGATTTGCCGCATGCATGGGCATGCCGCTGAAACCTGCTTGCTCGATCCACCTATTCCATTTGTTC
>CATPCK010000322.1 GCA_955652655.1 uncultured Ktedonobacteraceae bacterium
CTGAAAAACTCAATAGGAGGAAACCACGATGATGAAACGATTTGCTATCCTCGTATCCGCGCTTGCACTCTTTGTTCTGCAATCTCAATCTGTCTTTGCGTGCGGGGGATTGGTCGCTCCCAACGGAGCTATCAGGCTCTCGCGTGCCACTACCCTCGTTGCGTGGCATGACGGGATTGAACGCTACATGACTAGTTTCACATACCAGGAGAATAACACGCATTCTGTCTCTAACCTCGGCTGGATCGTGCCTCTTCCCGCCGTTCCTTTGAAGATTGAGGAGGGTGGTGGGTGGACCCTGCAGCGTCTCGCGCTTGAAACTCGTCCCCAGCCCATCTTCGCTCGCACCCTTAACGCCGCGGCCCCTACCGCCGGTGTGCAGGTGTTGCAACAGGTGAAGATCGAAGCGCTCGATATCACAGTGCTCAAAGGCAGTGGACAGGCGGTACTTGACTGGGCGTCCAGCAACGGCTTTACCCTGGACGGAGA
This sequence comes from uncultured Ktedonobacteraceae bacterium, assembly GCA_955652655.1. GTDB lineage: Bacteria > Chloroflexota > Ktedonobacteria > Ktedonobacterales > Ktedonobacteraceae > UBA11361. The sequence goes on from CATPCK010000322.1 coordinate 490, forward strand.
TACCCGTGACCATCTTCTCGCTTACGCCCAGGGAAGCCCCATTTTCATGGCCGCGAAATTCGATACCAGCAGGGCAAGAGCGCGTCACCAGCTGCAAGGAGACGGCGCACCGATATTGATTACCATGAAGATACCGCATATCTGGATCCCCCTTGAAGTGCTGGCGCTTGATGGCCAACAGGTCCAGGCAGATATCTACCTGCTGACTGATATACCCGTCAACACCAGTGATCTGGGAGCAAAAGTTGGCCAGTCCGCTGTAGGCGCCGGTGTACCAGGTGCTCAAGGCATGAAGCTGTCGTTCCAGGAAAAAATGACCCCGTTGCTGTATCACGATCTCTCAACCGACCGCAACATGGGTTGGGTGCGGCCAGATAGCTGGTTGACCTACTTGAGCCTGGATACACCGAGCACAACAGTTACCTATGATATGGGCATCACCTCCACGGGAATTATTCGCTTGGCACACTTTGGTACATCGCCAATGGCTGTCGTCGATGGTCAAAGTACTCACGAACTTCCAGCCTGGCTACCAACCCTTCCAATGGGAACTCCTCAGTATACGCAGACGCTAGCCTTCCTGCTGGTCATTGTGAGCGCAGTTTTCCTGGCCTTGCGGGTAAGGGCGCGTATCATAGCCAAAAGATGACTTTTAATAAGCCGTAGTAACCCCCTTTACATCGCCAAGGGGGTTACTGCCTTCCCGCTAAGACATTACACATACTTCATCTCGACAAACCGTCCGCGCAGGGCGTTCACCTGTGCCTTCACATCCTTGCCGCGAATAGCATCATGCATTAACTGGGCCAACTCACCCATCGCCCGTTCGCCCATGCCAAAACGGGTCATTTCGGGAACACCGATACGCAAGCCCGACGGATTACGTGGATCGGCATCGCCCGGCACCATGTTATAGTTGACGATGATATCGTTGGCCTCAAGACGTTTGGCGACCTCGACACCACCACCCCATGCTGAGACATTGACGGCGATCATATGGCTCTGGGTGTAGCCAAATTCGCGCGCTTCAACAGGCGTCCCCAGTTCATCCAGGCTGCGACCAAGCGCCTGCGCGTTTCGTACAATCTGCGCCGCGTATTCCCGGCCAAACTGCTTCATTTCGCGCGTGGCAACTACTAAAGCAGGCAAGGTGTTCAAGTGGTGGTTACTTGAGGAACCGGGGAAGACACCGCGATCAGCAGCGGGCCAGAATTTCTTCTCGTCTTCAGCATCCAGGTTGCCCAGGATAACGCCCCGCTGGGGGCCAGGGAAGGTCTTGTGCGTGCTGCCGGTCATCCAGGTTGCTCCCTCGTGCAAGGGCGATTGAAACTGGCCTCCCGCCACCAATCCCAAAACGTGTGCACCGTCATACAGCAGCGGAATATCTTTCGTTTTACAGAAGGCAGCAACCTCTGCCACGGGTTCTGGAAAGAGGAAGAGGCTCTTCCCCATGACGACAAGTTGAGGTGACACCGTATCAATGACTTCAATAGTCTTTTTCGCGTCGATATGATAGTGATCGGGGGTCAATGGTAAGTAATGCAGGTGTATAGAATTCTCGCCACCTGGTTTCAGCGACTGACCGCGACTCTGAATACGGCGTCCGAATACACCCACTGCTCCGTGACTGATATGGCCACCGGCATCTGTTGAGTTTGCGACAATGGTATCACCGCCGCGCAACCACCCCAGGGCAATAGCCGTATTCGCCGCGTTGCCACTAATAGGGCGCACATCGGCCTGCTTGATACCAAAAAGCTCAATGATCTCATCATGAGCCATTCGCTCGATTTGATCAATATAGCGCGTCCCCTGGTAATAGCGGTTGACTTTGTCTCCATCGTTTGGATGGCCCTCGGCGTAGCGCCCCATAAAATCAGAATTCTGTACCCGGCGCACTGCCTCGCTAGGCGTATTCTCGCTGGCAATCAGGTTGATAGCCTGGGTCTGTCGCCAGCGATTTTGCTGTTCAATAATGTTCTCAATATCGCTAATATCTACTGTCATGTAATCTGCTCCCTCTTACTGTGGTTACACTTCCAAAATATGTCTTTCAGTATAACAGCAGAAAGAAGTCAGAACAATAGACAAATCAATATTTATGTAAAGGGGATGTACGTAAACTTTTTGGGTTGAACAAACCGCCCAATGCTGCTATACTACCTCATACCGAACTGGATGAGTGTATTGCGGCACAATCTTTTACCCTGGACCGAACCAACCACTGGTATTGGGAGCATTGGTGGTCTATAAGAGGCCAGTTCACCGAGTAGCCTGGCTGTGTAGATCACTTCTGTATAGAAACTCAGGAGGATTACAAGATTCTATGAAGGTTTATAGGGCGGAACAAATTCGCAACGTGGCGTTGATTTCCCACGTTGGAGCCGGTAAAACATCTCTTGTAGATACGGCACTATATGATAGTAGTGCCGTCACCCGGCAGGGCAAGGTAGATGAAGGTAGCTCAATCTCCGACTACGATCCTGATGAATTAAAACGGCGTATGTCACTGAATGCCAAGGTGCTACCCGTTGAATGGAAGAATCACAAGATCAACTTCATTGATACTCCCGGTTATGCCGATTTCGCGGGTGAAGTTAAAGCTGGCCTACGCGTAGCCGATGCCGCGCTAGTGGTGGTAACGGCGGAAAAAGGTGTCGAGGTTGGTACCGAACTCACCTGGCAATACGCTGATGAGCGTAACTTACCACGGATGGTGCTTGTCAATAAACTGGATCGTGAAAATACCTCGTTCGATACAGCGCTCAAATCATTGCGGGATCAATTTGGCCTCAAAGTCGTCCCCCTACAAATACCTCTTGGAGAACAGTCGAGTTTCAGGGGCGTTGTTGACCTCGTTTCGCAGAAGGGCTATACCTTTGAAGGTGGCAACAAAATACAGGAAATCGCCATACCTGCAGAGCTGAAAGAGACTATCGGCAGTTATCGCGAACAATTGATTGAATCAGCGGTCGAGAGCGACGATGAGATCATGGAGAAGTTCCTGGAAGGCGAAGAACTGAGTGACGAGGAGGTCCTGTCCGTTATCAAAAAAGGGACGCGCAGCGGTCAGTTGATACCGGTCTTATGTGGCTCAGGCAGCAAAAATATCGGTGTACAGACATTACTCGACGCCGTTGTTGATTACCTTCCAGGCACTGGCGACGCTTTACCGGAAGATGCAAAAGCCTTTGGTGATACTCTGTCAATGTTCGTTTTCAAAACTGCGGCAGCACAGGTAGGCACCATTTCCTACTTCCGCGTCTATAGCGGAACAATCAAGCCAGATACGCATGTCTATAACGTTCAGACAAAGGCCGATGAACGCATTGGCCAATTAATTACTACCCGTGGCAAAATGCAGGAGCCAGCAACCGAAATCCCGGCCGGCGACTTTGGAGCGGTAACAAAACTGACGAGCACACATACAGGTGATACACTCGCTGGAAGCAAAGACGTGACGATAACGCTGGACCCGGTTAATTTCCCTGAACCCTGCTACACCATAGCCGTTAACCCCAGGAGCCAGGCTGACCTGGATAAAATGGGTAACGCACTCAACCGAGCAGTTGAGGAAGACCGCACGCTGCGGGTTGCGCGTGATCCACAAACGTCGGAGGTCCTGCTCTCGGGTATGGGTGAGTCACATCTGCAAATTGTCATTGAAGGGATCAAACGTAAATTTGGTGTTGACCTGGAGGCACGAGAGCAGCGTATCTCATATCGTGAGACCATACGCAAGAAAGCCCGTGCGAATGGCCGACACAAGCGGCAGAGTGGTGGGCACGGACAATTTGGTGATGTCTGGCTGGAGATCGAGCCGCTCCCAATGGGCTCCGAGGAAACTTTTGTCTTCGAGGATAAAATCGTTGGTGGTGTTGTGCCAGGCCAGTACATCCCCGGTGTCGAAAAAGGAGTGCGCGAATCGCTCAGGCGCGGCTTCATTTCAGGTAACCCCATGCTTTATATCATAGTTGCACTGGTAGATGGGAAGTATCACCCCGTAGACTCATCCGCTCAATCGTTTGAAG
>CATPCK010000323.1 GCA_955652655.1 uncultured Ktedonobacteraceae bacterium
GAGTGCGTGAGCTCCTGCCTTTAGCATTACGCGAAATCTTCTGCCCGAGAGTGAGAGCAAAATCGGGCAAAGTCGCATTGCCTCATGGGAAATCTTCCTTTGTCCGCTTCAAACCCTCTTTTCCTCCAACCCTGAACGAGTCTCTCCTCCAAGGCCGCAACGTCGCTCATCGGCTCTGGAGCGGGAGAAGCACATGGCATTCGTTAGAGAGAAAGAGGAAGATGTTTCATGAGGCAAATAGGCGGGAGGAGTCTGTCGCCTCCGCACACCAATCGCCTGCTGCACGTCTCCAGAGGAGGGGAGCGTGGAACAGTCATTAAGTTATCAAGCACGACGCGCATTGCTCCAACAAACCGTCCCTCAGTATCGTGAGGCATCGCCGTCACACAAAAAGACGCTGTTGGATGCCTTTGTGGCAGCGACTGGCTACCATCGTACCTACGCCAGGTGGCTGCTCAACCATGCAGAAGAGGTGCAGCAGACACTGCAACGCCCTCGCCCTCCACAGTATGGGCCAGAAGTCCAACACGCGCTATTTTTGGTTTGGCACGCCGCCAACCGCATCTGCGCCAAACGCCTCATTCCCTTTCTCCCCATCCTCATCGAATCATTGGAGCGGCATGAACACCTCCAGATCTCTGAGAAGTGCCGTAGGCAGTTGCTTGCCATGAGCGCAGCGACAGCCGATCGCCTGTTGGCCTCGCAGCGCAAGCCGGGGCAGCGCGGCCTTTCGACCACGCGAGCAGGAACCTTGCTCAAGCAGCAGATTCCGATCCGCACCTTCGAGGAGTGGAAGGAGACTCGACCTGGGTTTCTGGAAGCTGATTTGGTGGCTCATTGTGGGACAGATATCGAGGGCGGCTACCTCTACACCTTGACGCTCACCGATGTAGCCACCGGATGGACCGAATGTCTTCCTCTGCTGTACAGGAGTCAGGAAACGGTGCTGGCAGCTCTCCAACAGGCCCGCCTGCTGTTCCCTTTTCCGATTCTAGGGATCGATACCGATAGCGGTGGGGAGTTCATCAACGAGGCAGTGATCGCCTATTGTGAACAAGCACACATGACGTTCACGAGGGGACGCCCGTATCTGAAAAATGATCAGTGCTTTGTGGAGCAGAAAAATGGGGCGATTGTACGTCAGGTGGTCGGCTATGACCGCCTGGTGGGAGAACATGCCTATCGGCAACTCACCGAACTCTACCGAGCATTACGTCTGTATGTCAATTGCTTTCAGCCTTCGATGAAGTTGCTGTCGAAACAACGGGATGGGAAAAAAGTGCGCTACGTCTACGATCCAGCGAAAACTCCACTCCAACGACTGTTCCTCTCAGGCGTCCTGCCTGCCAATAAGCAACAAGAACTAACCGGGGTAGCGCAGGCACTCGACCCCATTCGTCTCTTGCGCCAACTCGAGCAGTTGCAACAGGCCGTGTTCCGCTGTGCTATCGGTTGCGCTCCTTTTGTCTCATCCCCCCTTTCCGACCCTCTCCACGTCTTTTCGGTAGCACAGTGTACAGCGGGAAGTCTTCCTGAAGTGAGGAATGCTCCCGTTCCACCAGCAGGACTCGAGACCCTGTACCGCGAGCAGGAGCGAAGAAAACGGATCCTCGGCTGGCGGCGTACCCACAAAGACCCCTTTGAGGGAGAATGGGAACAGATCTTCTCCTGGCTCCAGGCCAATCCTGAACGGAGCGGCGGTGATATTTTCCGGGAACTGCAGCGCCGCTCCCCAGGACGCTATCAACCCTTGCAAATCCGCACACTCCAACGAGGCATGCGGAAGATACGGACGTATCTCCTCGAATCTGTTGAGGAGCAATGGCAAGCCGAAGTGATCCATGGATCATCGTCCCCACCAGTTCCCTCAACAGAGAACTCAGCCCGATCTCCTGACCACTGATAGTTGAACAAATCGTCCGGTAAGATTTTTGATGGGATACAGCATGTCGACTTTTGAGAAGCGCTGCTCCACATGCAAATTGCACAGTCGTGCAGTTTTATGCTACTATTTCCCCGATGATTACTTACCTGATGAGTATCTCTTCGATCTCTCGCAGAAGACTCATGAGCAAAGGGCGTAACGCTCTGCGTTGTTTGACAGCGTCGAGCAGCCTCCCAAGCACGGTGAGAAAGAGAGCGTATGGACCCGAAAAAGAGGCATCCTCACTTATCATGAACCACGAAATGTTTCTGACGGAAGCTGAGCGGGAAGAAAGCAGGGAAACTACGGGAGAGGATAAACCAGGGAGGCACATTGTATGAGCAAACAAGAGAGCGTCACAGAAACCAATCCTTTGAAAGTGCTCCACGCGGGTTCACTCACCACGCTGGTGCGGCAGGGGCTCGGCCCGGCATTGCTCCAGGAGTATGGCATCGTCGTCGAGAGCGAGCCCGGCCATTCTGTGGCGCTCGCCATGTCCATCAAAGAAGGGCGCAAACAGGGTGATGTGTACCTGAGCGCCGATGCCGAGGTGAACCAGCTCCTCCTGAAACCGGCCAACGGAGCGTGGGCCGGGTGGTTTGTGGTCTTCGCATACAATACCGTCGTGCTGACCTATAGTCCCAGGAGCCGCTTCCTGGCAGAGTTCGAGCAGGCGCGCAGCGGGGCCATCCCCTGGTACCAGGTGCTCCTGCTACCCGGAGTTCAAATCAGGAGAAACGACCCGCACCTCGATCCGATGGGCTACTACACCCTGCTGGTCTGCATGCTGGCAGAGCGGCACTATGGCATCCCCAATCTCAGAGAGCGCCTGTTGGGGAACGATACCAACCCCGAACAGGTGGGCGGCTTCACCCTTGCGCAGCTCGAGAGCGGCGAGATCGACGCCATGTTCCTCTACCTGAGCGCGGTACAGGGCCTGGGTCTGCCCTACCTGCTGCTCCCCGATGAGATCAACCTGGGCAATCCGGCACTGGCGACGGACTACGCGCGGGTCCATTTCACCACCAACGCGGGACAGACCTTTTCCGGTAAGCCGATCAGTTTCAGCGCGGCGGTGTTGAACCACGCCAGCCAGCCGCAGGCCGCCTTGCAGTTTGTCGAGTACCTACTCTCGCCCGCCGGCCAGCAACTCGTGCGGGACGCGCACTTTCTGCCCGGTCCGGCCCTGGTCGGCGGAGACGCCAGCTTGGTCCCTCAGCACCTCCGTGCCCTCTTCCAGGGGGACTACCGCTACCCAGGTGAGCCATCTACAACTCAGCGGGAGAGGTAATTCTTTAGATCTCATCTCCCAAAGAGATATCACCTTCCGTGAGGATCTGCGCGCCTATGCCGCTTGGCATGCGCATCGTCGTTAGCAGTCCAATGGAAAGGTGCTGCAGGCGGCGGGGTACGAGGCCGCGCAACAAGACAGTGCCAATCTGGAAGGGCTGCTCAATGAGGGTCGCTAGCGACCCTCCGCTGACCACGATATTGCGCCGCAGCGCCTTTCCATTGCCTTGCGAGAGCGCCGCCCGTTCCAGCTCCCGGTACATGTCTTCCTCTATCAGCGAAACCTCGTAGGCTGGCAACTCGCCGCTAGGAAAGCTGCCCACCCCGAGGTAGTAGCGGTCGCCCTCGATGCCGCGGCCGGGAACCAGGTGGGCGACAGGTAGGGACATCATTGGCGCGTTGGCATCTGGCGCAACTCGTAACGCAAGAACAATGCTCCTGTCCACGAAGACTTCCTCTCCCTACGCCTTCTCAATCGCGTTTGAGTGAAGCGTTGGAGGTGCAGCAGCGCGCTACATCTCCCAAATACTATTACAAGCGGAGCGTCTGTAAGCCATGCCGGTTACAGTCACACTCGCCGCCTGGAGAAGTATAGGGATACCCGCATTCGTGCGTCAAATGACGAGTATCGCAGTGGGAAAGAAGGGCTGTTCTGGACGCCATCCCTGGTGCCGCTTCAGCATGAGGCGACTTCCGAGCCTGAGCGCCATGTGCACCATTTTCCCTGAGGTCCTCCCCGACAGGTTTTTGCCTCTCCAGTATAGGTGCTTATAGGGTGAACACGCCTGGACATTCATTCGCCGCGATTGCTCATTTCAGTGCAGAAAATCTTGACTTTCTCAGAAACTCTCCCTATACTCAGTATATGAGTACTTACTTATTGAGTAGTTGCTCCAGCCAGCGGTCTTTACGCGCTTCATCGTCCTGGTTGTGGCAATTACAGGAACCGCAGCGCAACAGACTTTCGTGGTAAGTACTCTTCTCTTTTGCTCTCTACCGATACGAGTATTGCGCATCGTTGAGCTTCTGCTCTCCCGATTGATAAGACTGCTTGGAAAAGATGTTTGTGAGGCCGATACTCTCGATGAGAGTCAGAGAGCGTGAAGAGTGAGTCATTCGAGTCCTATCATGTCAAGAAAAAACACGGTCGTGTTAGTGTTCTATGATTTTGGCAGGGTGTAAGTGTTCAGGGAAAATGTCCTCCAATGAGAGAGACCATTACCTTGAACACCCACGAACAGAAACGAGTGATGGTGCTGAATCGACTCTTAGCGGGCCAGCTCACGGCAACAGAAGCGGCCGTGCTGCTCACCCTGTCAGAACGACAGGTGCGACGACTCTTGGCAGCGTATCGGAAGGAGGGCGCTGCGGCGTTGGCCCATGGGAATCGAGGCAAGAAGCCCAAACAAAGGATCAGTGACCAGGTGCGACATCAGGTGATCGCCCTTGCCACCACGACCTATGCCGGATGCAATTACCAACATCTACGCGATCTGCTGGCCGAACGCGAGGGCCTCGTGCTCTCGCGCGCCAGTGTGCGGCGCATTCTGCTGGCAGCAGGGATCGCTTCTCCCAAAACACAGCGCCGCCGACAGCATCGACGCCGACGTACTCGCTCGGCCCAGGAGGGCATGCTCGTGCAGATCGATGGCAGTCGCCATGCCTGGTTAGAGGAGCGTGGTCCGCAACTCACGCTGATCGCGGCCATCGATGATGCCACCGGCAAGCTGGCCGCGGCGGTGGTTCGCCACGAAGAGGATGCCGCGGGCTACTTCCTGCTGGTGCAGCAGATGCTGGAGCAGCACGGGCGACCCCTGGCACTCTATCATGA
>CATPCK010000324.1 GCA_955652655.1 uncultured Ktedonobacteraceae bacterium
AAGTATCCGCGTGCTGCACGACAATCGACAAGCCCGTCACCACCTTCTTCTCTTCCCGCAGCCGCTCCACCTCCAGCACGGCATCCAGGTCGGTCTGATCATCGCCCGCGAACACAACCCCCTGCACCTGGAAATGTTCAACGAAGCGCCGCAGCGCCTGCCCCTTATCTACCGCCAGGGGAGCCAGCGCCTCCACCATCTTCTTCCCCTCCCGCAGCCGCATATTCACCTGCCGCGCCGGCTCCTCCAGAATCGCCAGGATATCCCGCCGTGCTTGTTCTTGATCAGCGGAGAGACGGTAATGCAGCGTCCCTCCTACCCGCTTCCGTTGCACATACACCCCCGGCAAACGAGGCAGCCGCTGCTCAATCAGGTCAAGCAGGTATGTGCCAGGCTCGATATACTGCAAAGCCTCCGGCACAACCTGAACGGGGTGCAGCGAAGGCAGGCCATCGCACCATTCCAGCCCGTGCGTGCCGATATACGTTAAACCCTCCACGTTGACCAACCTCGCCCCATCGTTAATCGCCCTCCCCGTCATAATTGCCACGTGAGCGCGCTCCCTTGCCCGCTCCAACAGTGGCGCAACCCCGGCATAGAGCCGCGCCTCGTCAGAGGTTGGTGCCATCGGGCTGAGCGTACCATCGATATCGAAAACCAGGCCAAGGGGACGTTGAGCAAGCACGCTTTTCAGATCGTCTGATACTGGCATGTAGTTTAAGATGTCTTTCTTTATAGAGCAACAAAATCATCCGAACAGCAGTAGGAGCCGCTTTATCGCGCTCACCGCCGATCAATCGGCCCTCGGGAGACCTTCAAACAAGTTAAAAAGCATTATATCCCCTCAAGCGCGATTATAGCATGGGTTTCTTTTTGCAACAAGCAAGTACACCGGATGATCCCCCACTCGCACAGAGTCTGTGAATGAGCCTGGCGACCGCAAGGGTCGCCACTACATCCCTGTTCATTTCGTGCTTGAGACATGTAGGGGCAATCCCTTGCGGTTGCCCTGCCCGCTTGCCCCACTCTCGGTAAATCCCCCACTCGCCTCCAAATCTAGCACCCCGCTAGACCAGCGTGATATAATAACTTAACCGCTCTATTTGGAAGGGTGGGTGCCCGGCATAGGAGGCGTACCCGTACAGGTGTGACGATGTTTCGTAAAATTTTGATAGCGAATCGTGGTGAAATCGCCTTGCGAGTCATCCGCGCTTGTCGTGAGATGGGCATCCCAAGCATCATCGCCCATTCAGAAGCTGATCGCGATTCTCTTCCCGTACAACTGGCCGATGAACATATTTGTATCGGACCGGGTTCCAGCGGCAAAAGCTATCTCAACATCCCTAACATCATCAGCGCCGCGCTCATCTCCGGTGCCGACGCCATTCATCCCGGCTATGGTTTTCTCTCAGAAAACACCAGCTTTGCCGAAATCTGCTCAGATGTCCAGATCACCTTCATTGGCCCTCCTGCCTCCGTTATGTCAATTATGGGAGACAAGGTCGATGCGCGTACGACAATGGCCGAGATGGGGCTTCCTATGCTCCCCGGCACGCCCGTACTGCGCACACTCTCCGAAGGAAACGAGGCCACGCATGAGATCGGTTTTCCCTTGATGCTCAAGGCCGCTGCCGGTGGTGGTGGCCGTGGTATACGCCTGGTAAAACGTCCAGACGAATTTGAACGTGTCTTTACTGTAGCCCAAAATGAAGTGCGCGAAGCCTTTCACGACGATGGTCTCTATCTCGAACGCTACCTTGAGCGTGCTCGTCATATAGAAATCCAGGTTCTGGTCGACAATTTCGGGCACGGCGTCCACCTTGGTGAACGCAATTGTTCCTGCCAGAGGCGCAATCAAAAACTTCTTGAAGAGTCGCCCAGTCCGGCCTTACCGCCAGAACTGCGCTACGAAATGGGCATGAAGGCTATCCGTGCTGTACAGGCCATTGGATATCGCAACGCCGGGACGCTCGAATTCCTGGTAGATGAAGACAATCACTATTATTTTATGGAGATGAACACACGCCTGCAGGTCGAACACCCGGTGACAGAATTGGTGACTTGTACCGACCTCGTCAAGGAGCAGATCCGCATCGCGGCCGGCTTGCCGCTCCATCTACAGCAAGAGCATATTCACTTTCATGGCCACGCCATCGAATGCCGTATCACTGCGGAGGATGCTGAGTTGGATTTCCGCCCGCAGACAGGGACAATAGAGCGCTATCTACCTCCCGGTGGACCCGGTGTGCGCGTGGACAGCCATCTCTATGCTGGCTACCACGTGCCGCCACACTATGACTCGCTGCTGGCAAAACTGATCGTCTGGGCAGAAACCCGCGAAGCAGCCATCGCGCGTATGCAGCGCGCTCTTGACGAATTCGTCATCGAAGGTATCGTCACAACGATACCATTTCACCAAAAACTACTCAAACACGAAGGCTTCCTTCGCGGCGAAACCTACACCCGTTTCATACAAGAAGAAGCCGTCGCTTTAGGAATATAAACACAGGTATGACTCATTCATTGGAGGTGACAATATGTCTCGTATAGTTGTAACCGGCTTAGGTTTGGTTACCTCGTTGGGTAATGATCTGGCCACGTCATGGGAGGCTCTCTGCCAGGGAAAATCCGGCGTCTCAGAGATCACAGGCTATGATCACAGCAGGTATCGTGTCCACTTTGGCGCTCAGGTCAAAGATTTCGACCCCCTTCTTTATATAGACAGAAAAGAGGTACGACGCAACGACCCCTATGAGCATATAGCCATCGCCACCGCTAAACAGGCCCTTGCCCAGTCTGGTCTACACATCAACGATGAAAACGCCGATGACATTGGCGTCTACATCGGCAGCGGTATCGGAGGACTGGTGACCCTCCACGATCAATTCCAGGTTCTCTTCGAAAAGGGCCCTGAACGTATCAGCCCATTCTTTATCAATATGATGATCATCGATGGTGCGCCGGGCATTGTCTCTATCTTGACCGGGGCAAGAGGTCCAAACTGGGCCGCCGTCTCCGCCTGTGCCACCAGTGCCAATACGGTAGGAGAAGCCTGGGAGACCATTCGCCGCGGCGACGCCAAAGCGATGATCGCGGGCGGCGCGGAACGCGGTATTACCCCCATAGCTATGGCTGCCTTCGACAATATGCATGCCCTATCTCGCCGCAACGATGATCCCCAGGGGGCCAGTCGCCCCTTCGATGCTACCCGCGACGGCTTTGTGATGGGAGAAGGGTCCGGCATGCTGATCCTGGAAGACCTGGACTTCGCCAAAGCAAGGGGCGCCACCATCTTCGCGGAATTGGTGGGGTATGCCTCAACCGACGATGCACACCACATCACTGAACCGGCCCCTGGCGGCACCGGCCTCGTACGCGCCATGCGTCGTGCCCTGGAAAAAGCTAATCTTCGTCCCGACCAGGTGGACTATATCAATGCCCATGGCACCTCGACTCCATTCAATGACCGGACGGAAACACAGGCCATCAAGACCTGTTTCGGCGACCACGCCTATCGCCTGGCCATCAGCTCCACCAAGTCGATGACCGGCCACACCCTCGGAGCGGCTGGCGCGGTCGAAGCGGTGATCTCCATCATGGCCATTCAAACAGGCATCATTCCTCCGACCATTAACCTGCACAACCCTGATCCCTCTTGCGACCTGGATTACGTGCCCAATGTCGCGCGCCAGAGCACAGTTGACATCGCTATGTCCAATTCGATGGGCTTTGGTGGACATAATGCCTGTTTGATTTTTAAGCGATATGAAGAGTAAAAAGATGGATACTGACGAGCAAAAGATGTCGTCGTGGATCGAGCGCGTTGAAGACCTGGTCAACATGCTCGAAGGTAGCACCATCGGCGAATTTGCATTGACCGAAGCTGGTACCGAGATCATTATCCGCCGTCAACCCGGTTTAGTAATGGTTTCTACACCCACACATTTGCACAGCATCGGCCAGCCAGGAGTACAGCTTGCTCCTGGCGCTTCTGCTGCTCATGCCGTCGAAACAGATACCAGCGTTGCCATCATTGCCCCGCTGACCGGGGTCTACTACTCTGCCCCTTCACCCTCATCTCCTCCCTTTGTCTCCGTTGGCGACGTGGTGCAAACTGGCCAGGTTATCGCGATGATAGAGGCCATGAAGGTTTTCAACGAGATTCAAGCGGAAATATCGGGCCGTGTCAGCGAACTTGTGGCGACCAATGGGGAGGTAGTGCAAAAAGGCGATGCCCTCATCAGAATCCAGCTAGCGTGACATTGTGGAAACGCTGCCTCCCGTCGCCTCGCATATCCTCATCATTCGTCCAGGCGCCATCGGCGATACCCTGCTTGTTTTTCCTATTATTCGGGCTATAAGAAAAATATACAATAATCCACGTATCACCCTCGTCGGCAATCCGGCGGTACTGCCTCTCGCCCTCGCGACCGGCCTCGTGGACGAAGCCTCCGATTATGGCCACCTCCGGTGGAGCAGCCTTTTCTCATCATCAGGCATTCACTCACCAGCCGTACTCGACCAGCTACAACATACTGATCTTGCCATCTGCTGGTTACACGACCCCGAAGGCATGCTCGAACAAAACCTGCGCCGGGCCGGCATCGGCAAAGTAATAGTCGCACCCGGACGCCCGCCAGAAGGTCAACACATACATATCGTTGCATACCTGGCGCAAACTATAGGGCTTCACCACATCGAAATACCCTATAAACTACCTCTCAAACTCATAGAGCATCCAACACATCATTCCTGCATCCAGCGCATCGCCATTCACCCTGGCAGCGGAGGCGCCCAGAAATGCTGGCCTTTCTCCTCCTTTGCTGCCCTCATCGAACAGCTTTGGCATCGTAACTATCCCATCCTCTTGCTTGCGGGTCCAGCCGATCACCACCGTATAGACGCTATCCAACGCTTGCTCCCACCACCGCCACAACCAGCTATGTTCACCACTCTCATCGACGAACCCCTATTACATGTAGCACAATGTTTGCAACAGTATCGCTGTTACATTGGTAATGACTCGGGCATAACGCACCTCGCAGCCATGCTCGGCGTTCCCACCATCGCCCTCTTCGGTTCAAGCGACCCCACCAACTGGCGGCCCATTGGCCCAACCGTAACCATCATACAAAAACACCCCTTGCAAACCTTACCCGTAGAACCCGTCCTCACCGCCGTTTTACACCACATATGACAGCAAGAGCTTTCCTCTCTTATACCATGGGTGTTGGTGGCGCTTCCTTATACCGTGTCGAGCAGGGTGTTGGTGGCGCTTCGCGCCACCAACACCCTGCTCGACACAAATAAATTCTTGGCGAGCGACTTGTCGCGAGGCCACAACCCAAAGGAAACATAGAATTAAGTCCCCAGGTGCTCAATCCATAGCCCTTCTGGTATACAAAATTGTACACACTGCAAAGAAAGTGTACACTGAACTGTATTGACAGAAAACAGTGAACTACCAATGAAGAGGAGGAGCATGTCACTCAGATGATCAATCAGCCTGAAACAAAGGGAAGCCCTCAACAGGGAAAGCTGATACTGCCGGCACACCCTGATGCAGCGTCACGAGCCAATCCCAATCAAGAAAATTACCTGGCGAGCAACAGGAGCCCGCAAAACGAGTACGCACCCATTCACCCTGAACAGCTCATTCGACAGAAGACCTCACCTCCTCCCACGCAGCCCCTTGACAGGCTGCGCCATTACTGGCAGAAAGACCCGGCGTACAAAGTATTGATGATCGCCATAGCCGTGGTCGTGATTGCGGCACTAGTCTTCGTATCACTGGTCAGCAACGCAATGCTGCGGAACCCAAATTCCACGGCCAATGACAACACCCCGCAGAACCCCCCAACAGTCGTGCCCACCGGTACCATTGATCTTCGCCCAAACTTCCCAACTCCTGTTGGTGGCAGTGGCAGTTCTTCCAGTAGTCAACCGCCCGCAAACAGTACACCCGTCCTGCCATCAACTCCGAACGCCTCTCCCACTACCGATCAGTCAACTCCCACACCTGGCGACGGAGGTCCATTTTCTGTAACAATCAACTCCATTCCCAACAACGTACAAAACAATAGTAATGTCAATGTCAGTGTCACCACGAGTCAACCAAACGTTACCGTTGCGCTTGTGGTAGTATATAGCGCTCCTCCTTACAAGTACACCTCCAGTCCTACCACAACTGACGGGAGCGGCAATGGTGCCTTATCCTGGGCGGTGGCAGTCTTCATGTTCGGGCGCCATACCCAGGCAACCGTCTACGCAGTAGCCCAGGATCAAAACGGTCAAAGAGTAAAGTCCCAGCCAGTATCCGTGCAAATAAGCTCCAATGGTGGCGGTGGCGGCTAATATCAAATCCAGTTGAATAGCGGTGAAAAGTAAGGGAACAGATGTCCCTTTCAGGGATAAGCACTAAAAGGAATGTGAAAGATCGGACCCGTAGGGTGGGAGCAGAGTCTTTCACGGGTAGATATTGTATGACATCGTCTCGGAAGCGCCTTCGTCCCCGTAGGGGCGGGTGAAGGGTTGTGCGGGGTGGGGACCCTTGTGGTCGCCCGCGTCCTGTTCCCATGAGCGCTTTCCCCTAGCTTATTTATATAATTTTACTGTGTCGAATTAGATCTACACCACCTAGCCACATATTGTTCCTGTGTCGAATCGGCTGGGCACGGCTTCGCCGTGCCCAGCCCATTCGACACAAATTATCCCTGGCGAGCGGCCGCAGGTCGCGAGGCCGCAAAAAAGAGTAGTGAAATCTTTCAACGTTTGTGCGTATAATTTCAAGTACACCTATCTCTGACACTCCCTGGCATACATGCACAGGGGTTCTTGGTTCAACGAAGGAGCTTGCCATATGAATACTGCTACCCATACAGTAGGGGTTCCTTTTCCCCAAGCGTTCGCAGCACCGAAATGCTGCCTGTTTCCGAGTGCCC